>NZ_VRVG01000073.1:0-26865 GCF_008040085.1 Methylobacterium sp. WL7
ATACAATGGGTATCATAAGGCGTATTTTAGGTCTCGTGGCCGAATTTGCGTTTGTGAAGAAAGCTTGCTTGGACTCACCTCAATTTCAATTTTGACGGCATGAGAAGCCCCCTCCCCCAGTAAAATTGAAAGCCGTAAGATCTAATTTCGCGGTCCATTTGTAATATAATTCTCATAACATATCGATCAAAGCTTGAGATTCTTTCGTAGCAGGCGCCATAGGTAAATCGGAAGTAAAATACCGAAAGGAAATAGCGCTGGTTAGTCGTCGCTTAGAAGGGTCGTCGAGCGTTGTACGGCGCCTGACGTGGGCATCGATAAGGGCTTGCGGGTACACGCCCGCCAAAGGTCTTTAGCATCCATAAGTGGATCGTAGCGTTCGTGCTAATCAAAATCGTGATCCTTCTCCGTCGAATCGCAGTGCATTTCTCAAGATGCAAGACATGAGTTTTGTTGTCTGTACGAGACAGGTGCCCGATACGGGCCTCAAGTTCAGGGTTGAACAATGTGGCGTCGAATCTCGGTCTTGCTAACTACAGACAGTAGCGTACAAGCTGTTGTTTCTTGTCAAGTTGCCGCCGCGTGAGCCGACGGATGAGTTTGTTCCTCGGCGCATAAGGGTGCTTCTATAGTCGTTTCAACGAACCGTCTTATTTCTTTGCAAAGCCGCAGTTAATGCCGAGCACGAGTCGTGGTGCTCGCCGAGGCTCAAACGCCGACCTAAACATACCCTTTCTGCGGACTCGGGCTGCAAACTTGTCTGACGACTTGCAGTCCTGCCGTGTCACGAGGTTCGCCAATTACAATATTCGGTTCGCGTCGCCTATTGTTTTCTCGGATCGTCCCGAACTTACAGACAGCATGGGGAATCCAAAATTCACGTGTGACCCATTGACAGAATTGGGCATTTGGATCGATAGACCGTCATAGAAGCCTGGTTTTACAAAAAATTTGTGACTTTATCCGGTTTTGGAATTCCGATCGACGGTGAGTGAGGCAGCTTTCCTTTATTTCAGATCTGACGTCGCATGGATTACTCGGCCGGAATTGTCTGGTTCTTGTTTTCACACGCTCGCTCAACGCCATTTTCTTTATTAGAACAATCCGCCCCAAAAGTGTATTTTACTTAGCGTCCGTAAATGTCCTCAACGCGAATGATATCATCCTCGCCTGTATAGGATCCAACCTGCACCTCGATCAGCTCAAGCGGGATTTTCCCAGGGTTGTTCAGCCGGTGCATCGAGCCGATCGGCAGATAGACTGCCTCGTTCTCGTGGACCAGCACAACCCGGTCGTCCACCGTCACCTCGGCGGTGCCGCGCACCACCACCCAGTGCTCGGCCCGGTGGTAGTGCTTCTGTAGCGACAGCCGCCCGCCCGGAACCACCTGGATCCGTTTCACCTGGAAGCGCTCGCCGATATCGATCCGCTGGTACCAGCCCCACGGCCGGTACATCCGCAAATGCGCGTCCGCCTCCGGCTCGTTCGAGGCCCGCAGGGCGTTGACCAGCTGCTTAACCTCGCCCGAGCGGGCTTTGGACGCCACCAGCACCGCGTCCGGGGTCGACACGACCACCACGTCCTCGAGCCCGACCACCGCGGTCAGGCCGCCGCCTTGGCTGTGGACCAGGCTATTCTTCGTCCCGATCAGCGACACCCGCCCCCGCACCGCGTTTCCCTCGGCGTCGTGGTCCAGGACCTGCCAAACCGCGTCCCAGGTCCCGACATCCGACCACGGGAACGACACCGGCAGCACGCCGGCGCGCGCCGTCTGCTCCATCACCGCGTAGTCGATCGAGATTTTCGGCGCCCGCGCGAAGGCCTCGGCATCCAGGCGCACGAAATCGAGGTCGGTCACGGCCGCGTCGAGCGCGGCGCGGGCGGCCTCGAGCACGTCCGGCACGAAGGCTTCGAGCTCGGCCAGCATCAAGTCGGCGCGGAACAGGAAGTAGCCCGAGTTCCACAGGGCGCCGTCCTCGATCAGCGCCTCGGCGCCGGCGCGGTCCGGCTTCTCGACGAACTTCTCCACCCGGGCGGCCCCGGGCGCTTCCGCGATCGGCGCGCCCCGGCGGATGTAGCCGTAATCGGAGGCCGGCCGGGTCGGCTCGATGCCGAGCGTCATGGTGTAGCCTGCCCGCGCGCCGACGGCTGCCGCCCGGGCGGCGTCGACGAAGGCCTGCGTGTCCGGCACGACGTGGTCGGCGGCCATGATCAGGACCACGGCCTGCGGGTCGATCGCTGCGGCGTGGAGGGCCGCCACCGCCACGGCGGCGGCGGAGTCGCGCCCCTGTGGCTCCAGCAGGATGTCGGCGCCGATCCCGAGTTGGCTGCACTGCTCGGCCACGATGAACCGGGCCTCGGCCGAGGCGATCACCGTGGGCTTGGCGAACACGGCCGTATCCGACACCCGCGCGAGGGTCGCCTGAAAGGTCGAGCGTTCCGCGTCCACCAGCCGGGCGAACTGCTTGGGCATGCTCTCGCGCGAAGCCGGCCACAGGCGCGTCCCCGTGCCGCCGCACAGGATCATGGGGTAGACTGCACCGACAGACTCAGACATCAAAATTAATCTTTCGCGCCAAGTTATAGGGTGGGCTTAAAACAAGACGGTCGACGCAACCTCAATTCAGAAGGTCGAGCTGTCCACCGGCCAGCGGGGGGCGATGACCCTGGTAACCCCTTGCGAGCACGCCGTCGATGAACTCACCCATCGCCGTGGAGAAGCGCTCGACGCTGAACTCTGAGGCCCGCTCGACGAGGGCCTCGGACCTCGGCGCGATGGCTTTGCAACGCTCGATCGCGGCGATCAAGGCGTCCACCGATTGTTCGTGGAAGAAGGTCCCGGTCACCCCCTCCTGGACGGTCTCCGTCGCGCCGCCCTTTCCGTATGCGATCACCGGCCGTCCGCTCGCCATGGCCTCCACGGGCACGATCCCGAAATCCTCCTCGCCGGGGAAGATCAGGGCCTGGCACCGGGCATAATGATGCTTCAACACCGCGAAGGGTTGCGGGCCGAGCATCGTGACGTGCGGGCCGGCCAGGCTCCGCAACTCGCGCAGCATCTCGCCGCCACCGATCACCACGAGGGGCTTCTGCAGGCGGTTGAACGCTTCGATGGCCAGTTCTGGGCGCTTGTAGCGGACCAGCTCGCCGACCATCAGGTGGTAATCGCCGCGTTCCTGCTCGGGAACGGGACCGAACGCATCAGTGTCGACCGGGGGATAGATGACGGTGGCGCTGCGCCGGTAATAGGTCTCGATCCGGCGCGCCACGGTCGCCGAATTCGCCACGAACTCGTGGACCCGGCTCGCCGAGATCGCATCCCAGTTCCGGATGTAATGCGCGGCCGGCGGCATCAGCAGGCGGTTCAGGAACCCCGTCCGCTCGCGGTAATCGTGGAACATGTTCCAGACGTAGCGCATCGGGGAATGGCAGTAACAGATATGGGTCGCGTTCGAGGGCGGGATGATGCCCTTGGCCGGCCCGGATTCGCTGCTGATCACGAGATCGTACCCGCGCAGGTCGAGCTGCTCGAGGGCCATCGGCATCAGCGGCAGATAGGATTTATAGCGCGTCGCGGAGAACGGGAGCCGGCCGATGAACGAGGTCTGGATACGGTGGGCCTTGATGACGGGCGAGATCGAATCCGGGGCGTAGGCGTGGGTGAAGATATCGGCCTGGGGATACATCTTGCACAGGGCTTCGACGACTTTCTCACCGCCGCGCATGCCCACGAGCCAATAATGTACGATTGCAACTCTCATTCACGCATCCTCTGCCAGGATTCATATCTTGAGTCCTGTATTACCACGCTTTAGCGTCGATTAGATCCGATTGCGCGTACTGAGTTTGTCCTCCCAGGCCAGCGCCTGGGCCACGATGGCGTCGAGGTCGTCGTGGCGGGGCTGCCAGCCGAGCCGCGACCGGATCCGGCCCGCCTCGGCCACGATCCGGGCCGGGTCGCCGGGCCGGCGCGGGCACAGCCGCACGTCGAAGTCCCGCCCCGAGATCCGCTTGACCACCTCGATCACCTCCAGCACCGAGTAGCCGCGCCCGTAGCCGCAATTCAGCGTCAGGCTTTCGCCGCCCCCGCGCAGGTGATCCAGCGCCACCCGGTGCGCCTCGGCCAGGTCCGAGACCTGGATGTAGTCGCGCAGGCACGAGCCGTCCGGGGTCGGGTAGTCCGTCCCGTACACGTCGAGCCGTTCGCGCCGGCCGAGCGCGGCCTGGGTCGCCACCTTGATCAGGTGCGTGGCGTCCGGGGTCGATTGCCCGGAACGCCCGGCCGGGTCGGCGCCCGCGACGTTGAAGTAGCGCAGCACCACGTAGGTGAAGCCGTGCGCCGCCGCCGCGTCGGCGATCATCCACTCGCTCATCAGCTTGGAGCGGCCGTAGGGGTTGATCGGGTTGAGCGGCAGGTCCTCGGGCACCGGCACCACCTCGGGCTCGCCGTAGACGGCCGCGGTGGAGGAGAAGATCACGTGGCGCACGCCCGCGCGGGTGGCGGCCTCGATCAGGGCACGGGTCTTGACGGTGTTGGCCAGGTAGTAGCCCAGCGGGTCGGCCACCGAGTCCGGCACGACGATCCGGGCGGCGAAGTGGGCGAGCGCGTCGATCCGGTGCTGCAGGATGGTCTGGGTCACCAGCGCCTGGTCGGCGACGTCGCCGACCACGAGCTTGACGCCCTCCGGCACGGCCCAGTCGAAGCCGGTGGACAGGTCGTCCAGCACCACGATCTCCTCGTGGCCGGCATCCAGCAAAGCCAGAACCATGTGGCTGCCGATATACCCGGCCCCCCCCGTCACCAGAACCGCCATGTCGTCCGCTCCCCTACGGCTTCACGCTCAGATGTCCGACTGCCTATACAGAGCAATGAAGCGACTCCACCATCAGCATTTCTGCGAGGCGAGCGGCATGACGCTCTAAACCTGACCACCGCGACACTCGGCTGGGCTCCAAGCGTCCCACATCTGAGCGATCAGATCCCGCCTTCCGTTGCGCGGATGGGACGCCGTGAAGTGGCCTCATGCATGCAGGGACGAGGCCAACAAACTGCACGAGATGCAGGTTTAGACGTCGCCGTCAGGATGCAGCTCCGAACCTTCGAGTACGTAGTTTTTGTCAATTTGACCCTAGTGTTGGTCCCCTGGGGCCCTCGATGCCCCCACAAGCTGAACGTCGCCCGGGCTGGAGGTCTGGGCATCTGGGAGGCGGTAAACGGGACTGGAGATGTCGACCTCGCGTGCGTCGCACCAAAGAAACGGCGCCCTAACACCGGTCATCTCTATACCGACACTGTACCGATTTACGCCGAGACCTGATGGATGCCACCACCGCCCTCTCTCTCGCTTCGCCAATTCCGGACCTAATTTGCATGGATACATTACATATCTTCTCAATATAAACACACGCTAGACTGCGATTGGCCACATAGCCGAGCTTGTAACGGGGCTAATAGTTCGTTAGAAATGGCCACTAACAAGTCGTTAACTATCTCGTCGCCATCTCAATCCAGAAAGCCAATCCATGCTGCGCGAGGCCGGCTCTCCAGTTTCACACCTTGCCTCTGCGCCGCACCATAGGGTTGAGATGTCGAACGTGGCCGGTCAGGTGAGCGAGGCAGCCGAGGCTGTGGCGGAAGCGGTGCTGCCGGAGACGCCGTTCGTGGCCCGTGGGCTTCGGCTGGATTGGGCGGCCAAGCGCGGGCTGGACATCGGGGTGGCGGCGACCGCGCTGTTCCTGCTGCTGCCGCTGATGCTGCTGATCGCCGTGCTGGTCTGGGCCGGCGACCGCAAGGCGCCGATCTTCCGGCACATGCGGCTCGGCCGGGACGGGCGCAGCTTCGGCTGCCTCAAGTTCCGCTCGATGGTCACGGACGGCGAGGTGGTGTTGGCTGCACACCTGGCCGCCAGCGCTGGGGCGCGGGCCGAGTGGGCGGCCACGCACAAGCTCTCCGACGACCCGCGCATCACAACCATCGGCCAGGTCCTGCGCAAGACCTCGCTCGACGAGCTGCCGCAGCTGTGGAACGTCCTGCGCGGCGAGATGAGCCTGGTCGGCCCGCGCCCGATCGTGCAGGCCGAGGTCGCCCGCTACGGCCGGGCGTTCGCGACCTGCTTTGCCGTGCCGCCCGGCGTCACCGGCCTGTGGCAGGTCTCGGGCCGTTCCGACACCAGCTACGCCGAGCGCGTGGCGCTCGACTTGGACTACGCCAGCCGCTGGAGCCTGCGCCGGGACATCGCCATCATGCTGCGCACCGTCCCGGCCGTGCTCGCCCAGCGCGGAAGCAAATAGCCCAGGCGTGCCCCGGCCTGCGCGTGCGCGCGGTGGTGCTGTCCGGAACGCGCATCCCGGGAACCGGGGTGCGGCGACCGGATTGCCGACGGGATCACGATGAAGGGCCTGCTGCTGAACGCGCTGCTCGGGGTGGGTCTCGGGCGGTTCGGCTCGGTTTGGGGCCTACCGGTGTTCCTGAGGTGGTGGCGGCTGAACTCGCCTATGGGTTACACATTCACAACCTGAGCGCGGGCGACAGCCTGCGGCGTGGCGCGGCGCTGCTGGTCTGCGGGCAACTCGGCTTTCTGCTCGGCGCCCTTCTGCGGCCGCTCCCGGGCGAGCGGTGAGGTGCCGGAGCTCGGCTTGGTCAACGAATTGCTAACCGAGGGGGCCGCGCCTGTGCCTGCGGTGGAGGGGGGTTCAGTCTTGGACGACAACGATCCGCACTGGGACGCCGACCCGATCTGGTACGACCGGGCCGAGCCGGAGGTTCTGCCGGGCCTGCTACTGAACGGTCTGGCGTATCTGGTCCTGCTGGTGCTGGCCGGGATGGCGGGCGTGATGCGGCTGTATCGGCTCCCGGACGCCCTGTGGTGCAGCACTGCCGACCAAATTAGACGCAGAACAACCCAGCCGCGTCTTTTCTGAAACAAATTTTTTTCCTTAAAGGCTTCGTACTTAGGTCATAGGATCACGTCACCAGGCTCCCAAGTGGCTGGAACTGAAATGAGGCGCGGCCGTTTTGATCCATCATCTGGGCTGTCCACAGCAAGATTTGCTGAAGAATTAGATCGAAGCTTCGGACGTAACCCCCGAATGCTTTCGCGGGTCCGCCTAACCCTTGGTTCAACCCGAGGCTGGCTCCCAGTCAAGTAATGCAGGGCATACGTGGTGGCATCTACCTGATCGTCGTGGCGACCATTCGGAAAAGCCAGCAATTCGCCGAGGTATTCGCCCAGCCACGGCGCATCAGTCGGGAGATGCACCTGACCTGCCTCAAACCGAGCTGATTGTGCCAACAGCCGCGTTTCCTTGTCGTGGCGCGGCTCGACCAAGATTGGTGCCAAGAGCTTTGTCCGACGCAGATCCTGCAGCAGCGCGTGCCCGAGTTGGGTTTTTTCGATCAACGTCACATTCGCATCCCAGCGCTTGCTCAGCGCCACAACCTCCCGACGCAACTCCCAAAACTCCCATCGCCCTCGGACCACGTCGAGGAGATAGTAATCCAGCCCCGCCGCACCCCAGACCGTGCCCACCGACCAATCGCTCGACTCGGACAGCGTCGAGGCGGTATCCCAGGAGGCCACGATCCGATCGAAGCGGCTAGGGGGCATGTCGTACCTGCGCAGCCACGAGCGCTGGATCACATTACCACCAATAGGCGCAGGGTCCTGCTGGTACTGTGCCTGGAAGGTCAGCGAGCCCTGGGCGCGCCGCATCTGCTCTAAAACCGCCATCGGCTCGCGCTCGGCATGCAACAACTCACCGACCCGACGCCGGTACACGTCCCCGGGCACATCACTGAGTCGATGACAGGTATCCTCCGTCGCGATCGCGGGCAGTGACACCATCTCCCAGTCATCTCGTTCACGGACATGGCCGACGAGGTCGTCGACATGAAGTCGCTGCATCACGATGACAATGGCACCGCGGCGCTTGTCGTTCAGGCGCGTGAGCAAGGTGTTGTCGAACGCCTCGTTGACCCGCCGACGCTCGGCCTTTGAGAACGCGTCCACCGCTTTGATCGGATCGTCGATCACGATGAGATCGGCGCCGCGCCCGAGCACCGCCCCACCCATACCAGCCGCGAACACCGAGCCGCGCAACGTCGTCGTTAATTCGAGGTCGCGGGGCCTGGAGCCCGTCAGCCGGAAACCCGGGAACGCCTGGCCAAACCACGGACTCTGCGCCACTAGGCGTCGATCAAGGCTGAACTTTCGGGCCAGATCCTCGGTATGCGAGATGCAGATCACGCGCCGACCCGGGTCGTGACCCAGCGCGAACATCGGGAAGGCGACGCTGGCGATGATCGACTTGCCCGAGCGCGGCGGTACGTTGATGATCAACCGGCTCACCTCACCGCAAAGCACCCGCTCGAGGGCCCAGCACAAGTGTTCGTAGTGCCAGTTCGACGCGAACGGTGTTCCCGGCTCGAGCGTCGCGAAGGCCTGCTCGACGAAGGTGACTAAGTCCGTGCGTAGCGCGACCGACATCATGGCGGCGGACATGATCACGGCGTTTGCTCCGAATCGGACCCGGGCCCCGGATTGTCGTTGTCGCTCGCGTCTGTGTTTGCTGCATCTGCCAGCGAGAGTTCGGCGAGTATCTGACGTCGAATCCGGATGTAGTAATTCTGGTACATAGCCTCACTTTGCGCTGGGTCTACGTTCGTCTGGTCAGCAACGGCCACCGCCTCGTGCTCCGCCACCAGCTTAAAGACCTCCTTGCCAACACGCGGATTAGTCATCGCCTCGCGGCACATTGAACGAAACACCACCTCGCTGCATGACATCTCAGTCTGCCTCCCTCCACGATTGAGCGGGACAGGCTCGTTCAAGACGCGCTTCATCATCGCGACGAAAGGCTCAGGCTGCTTGCGGGGCCGCCCCCTCGGGTTACCGGACTGCCCCCGCGAAAAGCGGCCTCCGCCGGTACGGGCGGGCTTTGGCCGTGCAACACCTTCAGCATCCGCGCAGTAACTCTGGGGCGCGAGATCTTCATCGCGTGCGACGACATTGTCATTCGACTCGATCGGCTCATCGGACATTGCGACCTCCTCACGCGTCCGACGCGACGGCCGCGGCCGGCTGCTGGGCCGATGGCTCGTGTGCCCGCTGCTGAGCCTCCTCCGCGAAGGTGAGTCCCGTGCCTGCATGGCGCGCGGGCGCCCCCGTCAGAGCTTCCATCCGCCGGACGGCAACGTCGACGTAGATCGGGTCGAGCTCTGTACCGTACCCGATCCGGCCGGTGCGATGGGCTGCGAGCAGGGTCGTACCCGACCCGCAGAACGGGTCGAGGATCAGGCCGCCGCGGTTCGAGGTGTCGAGCAATGCGTCTGCGATCAGCCCGACCGGTTTCACAGTCGGGTGGAGGGCCAACGCCTCCTCCCGCCCGCGCCCGAACCCGTTCAGCCCTGGCGCTGACCAGATCGTAGTGCGGTTGCGCCCATGCCGACCCAACGCGATGTTGTTGATGTGCCGAGCCCGCCCGTGCTTCATCACCAGCACGAATTCAGTTTGCTGCCGATAGAGCGAGCCCATTCCACCTACGCCTTTATCCCAGACGCAGGTCGTGAGCTGGGTCAGACCAGCGCCCCGCGCGGCGGTCAACAGTGGGAGCATCCCGCGCGCATCGATGAACATCTCGGCGATCGCACCGTCCTCGAGATGTGGGACCATTGCACCGAGGAAGCCCTCGAAGAACACGGTCGCCTCAGCATCACCCATACCGGAGCCTTCGACGAATTCCCCGTGCCTGCCGCTGGCGTAACCGCGAATGGCACACCCATAGGGCGGATCCGTCGCTAACTTCTGGACGCGCTGGCTGGCGAGCACGGCGTCGTAGCTCTCACCGGCACGGGCGTTTCCACACAACAGCCGGTGACTGCCGGTAAACTCCCAGATATCCCCGAGGCGCGAGACTGCGGTCGCCGGTACCTCTGGAAGGGCGTCGGTTGAGTCGGTGCCGTCGATGCAGGACGACGTCAGGGCTAAATCAATCTCCGGCAAATTGAACCCGGTGAACGCGACGAGATCGGGTTCAACAGCGAGCAGGTGCGCGAACTCGCTCGCAAGGGCTTCGGAGTCCCAGGTAGTACTTACGGCGACCCGATTAAGCGAGAGGCGGAGAACTTTGACCTCGTTGTCTGACAGATGATCGATGATAATCGTGGGCAATGTCGGGTGTCCAAGCCTCCGACAAGCTTCATAGATAGCGTGGCCGTCGATGATCGTACCATCAGAAGTCACGAGAACAGGCACGACGCAGCCAAACCGCTCGATGTTGGCGGCGAGGCGTTCGACCTGTCCCTTGCCGCGCCTGCGCAGTGGGCGATCAAGTGGCCGAAGTGCCGTGATCGGCTGGTAAATGATGGCAATGGCCGGCGCCGCCCCGGACGGCCCGGTGTCGAGCACCGCGCGAGCGGTGTTAACGTGCGCGCCACGTTGACGGACTGGGATTGGTTTTTGGGTAGACATTGAGCTCTAGACCTGCATCAGACGAGTGAGTGACCGCAGGAACGCGAGCAACGACAAAACGCTGGGGTTGGACCCAACGAGCCGAAACCGTTCCCCGCTGCCACATCGCTCGCCGAACACGGACGGAGCTGGGCTGCCGCCTCCTGCACCTAAGGAGGAGTTAAACCGAAAGGCTTACGCTGCAGCACTTCCCAAAGCGGACGGCTGGCGAATGCTTTCCAATCCCCGCCGAAGCGGGGCAACACCATTAGTAATCAAATCCGCGCCTTGGCGTCAATGGCGCTTTCCGGAAAGCCTTCCCGCTTATCTATCGAACGCGTTAGCCCTCAGACGCGGATCGACGATAAAACAGAACGGCCGTTGAGGTACGAATTGCTCGAAGCTGAGATGGGCTCAAATTCGGGGACTTGCTTCAAAAGATGCCCTGCTCCCCAAGCGCAGACAGACGCGATCGAGCCAGCCCTACTCCATATACTAATCGGCCGGCACCGGGAACAATTCAATCGAATTTTACCGAAGATACCCATCCGCATCCTACATATCAGATAAATAGTGGTGATGGTAGCCTAGACCTCGAACCTAGTCCTCGGCTATGGCCAGGCACGTTCAGGGCAAGTATAGCTCGGCTTCAATAGCCCAGACTGACTCGGCGGATCGACGGCGAGACGGGGCAAAAATTTTTTTGACCTCGGACACCAGAGCTGCGATCAAAAGTTAAATTCTGGAAGCAGGTATTACGTTGACAGGCGTCACTCGTACGGGCGACCCCGCGCACTTTCTCGACCAGAATGAAACGTTTTATACCGCCCCTCGTTAAGCGCGACTCACGGGGTAGCATCAGCGGCTGAGGGGTGATTCTATCTTCGGGTTTGGAGCCCGAGGAGGATGTCATGGCTGCTCCGGTACCGCTGCGGTCAGGCTTTGACGCTGACGGCCTGCGCACCTTGGCCAGGTGCGCGCGTGATCCCGCCCAAACACGGCGCCTGCTGGCTTTGTCGGCGATCTATGCGGGCGGCTCGCGCTCGGCCGCTGCCGCTTTCGGCGGGGTTGGGCTTTAGACGGTGCGGGACTGGGTCGTGGCGTTCAACGCGCACGGTCCGAGCGGGCTGATCGGCGGCAAGGCGCCTGGAACTCGCCCGCGCTTGAACGTCAAGCAGCGGGAGGCGCTGCGCGCGTTGATTGAGCAGGGGCCGATGCCGGCCGCCCACGGGGTGGTGCGCTGGCGGCTGGTCGATCTCGTCCAGATCCTGTTCGAGGATCACGGCATGTCGGTGTCCGAGCAGACGCTGAGCCGGGTCCTGCGAGCCTTGGGCTACCGCAAGCTCTCCGCCCGCCCGGCGCCATCACGCCCAGGGCACGGACGCCACCCCGGCTTTTTAAAAGCCTCCCCCGCCCGCATGGCGGAGATCGCGCAGGCCGTCGGCGGCAAGCCGATAGAGATCTGGTTCGCCGACGAGGCTCGGGTCGGCCAGAAGAACACCATCACCCGCCGCTGGGCCAAGCGCGGCACGCGACCTGCGGCGCCGAAGGACCAACGCACCGCCTCCGCCTACATCCCTCATCCTGAGCCTGTCGAAGGATGGCGCGATTTGCCCCGCCCGCGGCAAAGGGGCCGGCCTCGTCATGCCCCGCTGCACCACCGAGGCGATGGCGTTGCATCTCGAAGAGATCGCCCAGGTCGTCGCCACCGGTGCGCACCCCGTCCTGCTGCTCGGTCGAGCGGTCTGGCACACAACCAAGAAACTCGTCGTGCCCGCCAACATCACCCTATTGCCCCTGTCGGCTCGCTCCCCCGAACTGAACCCCGTGGAGAACCTCTGACAATTCATGCGCGACAACTGGCTCGGCAACCGCGTCTTCAAATTCTACGCTGACATCCTCGACCACTGCTGCCACGCCTGGAATACCCTCATCGACCGACCCCGGCGCATCATCTCTATAGGACTGCGCGCCTGGCTCATGGGTTCTGATCAATGAAAATCGGTATTACTCGACCAGAATGAAAGGTCTCTACGGGTCCCTCGATCGGTCTCGTCTGTCAAGACGCTTCCCCGTATAGCGACAGATGACGCCACCACCGATCAGACGCTTGAACGGGCTGGCTTTGCTGCCAGGCAAGGAACGCCGTCTCGGGTCGGCAATGCCCAGATGCCGATCGCGCATCCGGTGCACCCGCGCGATCACGCCGACATCCAGCACCGTCTTGGCGGCGTGACACGGCCGGCACAGCACCTGGCAATTCTCGAGGGACGCATCGTCGACCAACGCGGCCGGCACGATATGGTCGTAGTCGAACCACCCAGTCTGCAAGGTGCAGGGGCAACGGCCGCCGTTCACGAGCACGCCTTCGCATCGCCCGTCCGCACGTGCGAGGGCGGCACGAAGCACCGCCTTGCTGAACTCGCGCCGGGGCATCACGCCACCCCCATGGCCGCGGACAAGGCGGGCCCACCGAGGTCAGCCGCGATCGCATGACGTTCAGCCTTGTTTCCTGCCAACCGGTAAGCGTGCAGTTCGCGCGCTCCAAGCGTGGCGCAGGCGGCCAGCCAGCCCAGAAAACCTGGATCCCCAGGGTCGCAGGCCCGGACAGCGACGATTGAAGCCTGCGCTTGGGCATCACGGGCAACGGCGAGGACGACTGCGGGGTCGTCTGCGACCAAATCGACGGTATCGAGCGGCTGGATCACGACGACATAACGCCGGCTCGAGGATCCGCGCCAAGCGCTCATCGGCAGGAGGCACGCGCCGCGCAGGCCCGTGCTGGTGCGCAGACGTTCTTCGCGAACCGCCGAACGGACGGTGCGATCGGATTTCAAGTCGCGCAGAGCGGCGGCCCAGGAGATGCTACGGTTCGACATGCTCGCACTCACGTCCGCGGGGCGGCGCACGATGCGACGTGCAGGCTCGCCGTGGAGCCAGGGCACAAAAGCGGCGCCGGATGTCCGACATGGGCGGCCGGGGAAAGGATGATCTGAATGAAAAATGGGGTTTGCATAGCGCGCCTCGGGCTCGTGACGGGACTAGCCCCGCCACTGCCTTGGCCCCGCACATGCCCAATGGGCTTGCGGGGTAACGCGATCGGTCGGATGCCCTTGCCCGCTCCCAGGAAGCTCGCTTCGACTCACGGCAGCCGGCTGCTTCGTGACGTGACTATTCACGCTCCAATCGCTCAAGCAGTCCAGTGGAATATGCTCGTTGCCGACATGAAATCAGTCGGCGATTGTCCAGATGCCCTCTCCGAGCATACGGAAACACCGGTTCGCCATCAAAATTTGCGGACGAAGTGCTGAGAAAAGCCCGTGAAGACGACAGGCATAACGGGCATCATTATATATGAGTCACAAATTTCGATTATAATCAAACCAAAAATATCCATACGCGCAAAACATCGCGCATGATTTTTCAAATTTGACAGAAAGGACAATTTAAACCTGGCAGCACCGGTCGATGATGAAGAGGCATGCCACGACGATACATTCGTAGAAGCGGTTATTGCATCTGAATTTCCCTACATTCTTACAATAATTTTTCGAAAAACACCGGCATGAGTAGAGGCGCGCAAGGCAGCAGTTTGGGCAAGATGATGTTGTCTAGCACGACGATCTCGTGAGCCCTGTGTCAGCACGTATCAGTATGGCGCGGGCCCGGGGCACGACGCTTTAGATAATCTGAGCCCTATGCAGGCTTATCGCCTACCTGTCTCACCGGGGTAGAACAAATCCGGCGGCCTTTCCCTTCTGAGGATAGATCTTTTCAAAGATATAGGCATACGCCGTGTGCCAATCCTGGGGCGCCGTGGGCCGTGTCCCGCTGCATGTCTCACGCTGCGACTGTGTGCTCTTTTGACCGGCGTGAGCATCATCCTACCATGACACCTTAATAGCCGTGCCGGGCGGCTGGCATACGCGAGCAGGCAAATATGGATTGCATTCACGGCGGCGGGGAGGTTTTTCAAACACGGGGAGCGCAGCCCGATCCTGCTTGTTGTGGCGAGGGCGGACCGTCAGCTTACTGAAGCCTATCTGCTTGATGGTGCAGCCAAACGTACTTTCGTCCAGACTGCCCCCGAAGCTCGCGTAAATTCAGTCAGCCAGAACCTTCGCCACGTGCGTACCACGCCGTATCGGTCAGCGTTTGACCCACCCTCGATAACCCGTGTCAGCGCCTGTCGCTGTGCGGCGTCAAGCTTGGGCGTCTAGCGGCTGACCAGACCCGCCGTACCATCAGCGTACAAGGCCAGCACTCAGTAGCCCGTCGTCGGCAGGTCCACCGCGCCGGCTACACGCTGCTTCCGCCAATGTAGACCCCAGCCAACGCCAAAAGCCGGAAGCTGTGGCCGGCGCCCCAGCTTGCCCTGCAAGTCGCCTGAGATCATCAGCAGCAAAATTCTCGAGGCGTGATACGCGACTTGATACGACAAACCATCCCGGCTCAACTAATCGAATCAGAGCGGTCGCGCCGATAAATCTTATTTTCTATTATCTCAATTGATCAATCCGAGTCTCTAAAAAAATTACGAAATTCTGCCGCGCAGTGCGCACCATTCAAAATGTATCAATGTGTGATCCGAACCGACCGCCAAAAGAAAAGAAAACTCAGTGTTTCTCTCCAATGCGACGTTCGCGTCAACGCCGCGCGCAGATCGCCCGGGCCTTCATGACGGTCGGTACTGAACCCAGGGCAAAGCAGTAGATGCTGCTCTCGTCCATGGCGGGGCGCTCGCCGCCGCTACAGGTGCCGTTCACTGCGAACTCTTCGGAGGTGCAGGCGGCCACGCACCGTCCTCCCGTCGTGCACTCCTCGACCTGAACCCGTAAAGCAACGTTGGCAACAGCTGCCTTGCCCTCGGGCCCAGCCGGTCCTGCCGGGCCACGTTCGCCTCTTTCGCCCGCCTGCCCTTTCGCGCCCACCTGTCCGGCAGGGCCGGGTGGTCCTGCGGGGCCAGCCGGCCCCGGCTCGCCCTTGGCGCCGCGCTCACCTTGAGGTCCTTCCGGACCCTGTTGACCGGCCGCGCCCTGAGGACCGCGTGGGCCGACCTCGCCCTTGGGCGTGTTCGCCGCAAGCATCACGGGTGCGGCATGCGCCGCGGCCTGCTTCACGGCCGGTGGCCGGGCGCAATAGCCGACGACGGCCTGTCGGCTGAGGGACTCGGATTTCAGTGTCACCACGCAGGTCTCCGGATGGTAGGGAATCTGGAACGCGAAGCGCCCGTCCTGATCGGCCCGTGTGTCGAACTTGTCATCCAGGACGACGCTGGCAGCGCGGGGCGGCGCCAAAGGCAATTACCCAGGCCCTTGCGCGGGTCGGGTTTCGCTGATTCCTTCGTAGGATGGGGCGCAGCGATCTTGAGCGGTTGAGCCGCGAGGAGCTGATCGATCCTTCGACAGGCTCAGGATGAGCTGGTGCTGCGTCTGCAGCGTCCGGACAAGACCTTTCGCACGTCCTCGAAGCCGCCCGCCACAGACCGCAAAGAGCGGCGCGAGCAATCCAAACCTGGCGGGGCCAAGCCCGGCCACGAGGGCCATAGCCGTGTGATGAGGGACAATCCCGACGCGGTCGTCGATCATCAGCCCGACCGCTGCGCGTGCTGCGGCGGCGCCCTGCACGGAGATCTTCCTGTCGAACTCGTGAGCGTGTCCGAGCGGATCGAGTTGCCGGAGGTGACACCGGTGGTGACGCAGCATCGACGGTTGGCCGTGCACTGCCCGACCTGCGGGGTGCGGGTCGTCGCGCCGGTGCCGGAGGCGGCGCGGGGCACGCCGTTCGGCCCACGGCTGCATGCGGTGGCGACGTATCTCAAGACCTTCCAGGCGCTGTCCTACGAGCGACTGCAGGCAGCCGTGTCGGACCTGTTCGGCCTGACGCTCAGCCAGGGCGGGCTGATGAACCTGCTTCAGCGCGCGCAGAGGCACTTCCGCTCCGGTCGCGAGGAGGCCGTCTCGACGCTGCGCCGGGCCGCTGTGATCGCCTCGGACGAGACCGGCGTCCGGATCGAGGGCAGCAACGCTTATCATTGGGTGTTCCACGCGGCCGACGCCGTGGTGCACACGGCCTCGCCGACGCGGGGCGCCATCGTGATACGGGAGATGATGGACGGCCACCGGCCCGCGGTGTGGATCTCAGACCGCTACACCGCCCAGCAGGGTCATGCCGCCGCGCACCAGACCTGCCTCGCCCATCTCGCCCGCGACGTCGCCTACGTCGTCGAGGTCAGCGACGATCCCGTGCCCTGGCGATTGCAGCTCTGGTTGCAGACGGTATTCGGCCTGGCCGAGCGCGTCACCGATCTGGCCGCCTCGACGCTCGCCGCCAAGCGCCGGACCTTGGATCGACAGCTCGGCGCCATCCTGGCCACACCGAGCCGCTGCGACCTGACCCGCGACCTGCAGGCCAAGATCGGACGGGCGCGTGATCAGCTCCTCGTCTTCCTCGCCCATCCCGGCGCGGTCGAACCGACCAACAACGGCTCAGAGCGACTGCTGCGCCCAGCGGTCGTCCAGCGGAAGGTGACCAACGGCTACCGCGCCATGTGGGCCGCCGAGGGCGAGGCCGCCATCCGCACCGTCGTCGATACCGCACGCCTCGCAGGCCACGGCCCATTCGGCACCATCCTCAAGACCGTCGGTGCCTGATCCCAGCCGTCACAGGCCTAGGTAATTACATGCTCCCGCAGCCATCCGTCGGATCGAACGTATGCCTATCACTTTCATCACAGCGCCAATCGCATCCATCGAACGGCTAAGACTGTAATAATTTATTACCCTGCTGGTTTGATGAATATCGAGCCAAGATATTAACGAATTTTACTATCTTCCGACAGCGGGAGAGATATTGTTAACGTTCACTGAACATGAAACCGGGAAATCGGAACGGATCATCACGCCGCTCGTAGTCCGGCACGGGTATAGCGACGGTTATGCCACCAGGAGCCAGTGATGAACGACGATCGCGATACGCAGCACCCTGATCTCAGACGCCTGGCGGCCGATATCGTGGCCGCCTATGTGTCGAACAACCATGTGCAGGCTGCGGATCTGCCCACACTGCTCGCGAGCGTCCATGCTGCCGTGCAGGCGGCGGCCGAGGGCGATACCTCGGCGGTCGTGGCGTCGCCGGTCGAAAAGCCGTCCGCCGCCGAGATCCGACGCTCGGTCGGCCGCGACGCACTGATCAGCTTCGAGGACGGCAAGCCCTACAAGACCTTGAAACGGCACCTCACCGGTCGCGGTCTGACGCCGGAGCAATATCGCGAGAAATGGGGATTGCCGCGGGATTACCCGCTGGTCGCACCGGATTACGCAGAACGACGGTCCCTCCTGGCAAAGGCGATCGGCCTGGGTCGGCCGAACGCCGCAGGCGACGAGGCGAAGGCCCGCGGCCGGAAGAAGACGGCCTGAGGCAGCGCCGGATAGGGAGCGCCGCGAGCCGGCTGCGACCGACGGTCACCCCGGCGGCGGCCATCGATCTGTCGAGGGCGGCGGCCCGGCTCCTGACTCGGGATGCCCCTCCACCTAGATTTCGACACGGCGACACCGGACAAGCCGCGCAGCCGCTTCGCTGAACGAGAGATTGATGCCGCCGACGCCTACCCTTTGTCGTTCCTGTGGCCAGACGATCGACCCGGGCAGGACCTATTGCGTCGCGTGTGCCGTGCGCCAGGCCGACAGCGACGCCATCGTCTTCGACCGTTGGCTCGGCCGCATCTTCGGAGGCGCCGGGATCGTGATCGCCTTGGTGGCCACCTATACCGCCGCGCGATACCTCGATCTCCTCGGAGGTTGAGATGTCCGGGTGGCCGGTCTGACACCGGGCGGCGGTTCTGCAGAGGCCATCCGTCGGCCGGCGGAGGAAGTCCGGATCCTGCGCCTTAAGGAGAGGCTCAAGCCGTGCCTGCGGCATCGAAATATGTACGCCGCGCCGGGGAAAATCCGATCGCCCCGCAGCTACACCTCAACCTGGGACGGTTGGGGGTCTTCGAGATGGCTCGGCGCTGGGTTCTGGTCTTCGCGTTCTTCACCCTGTCATCGGCCGCGCAGGCTGCCGGAGACATCGCCGTGGATATGGCGATGATCTCGAACGGCGATCTCAGGGTGTTCGGTACGCTGGCACCGCCCCGCGCCGCCAGCGTCGTCCTGGACGACAAGTTCGACACCCGCGCTGATCAGGACGGGCGCTTCGCGTTCAGGATCCCCTATCACCCCGAAACCTGCGTGGTGACGCTGAAATCCGAAACGCTCAGCCGGCAGGCCGTCGTCGGGTACTGCGCCCGGCCGACCGCCGCGAAGCCGGTCGCGGCGATGCCGGCCCATCCCGCTCCGATCATGCTGGCCGCGAACACGCCCAAGGGCGAGATCGGCCCGCGGGGCCCCCAGGGCGCGGCCGGCCAGCAGGGACCGGAGGGACCGCAGGGCGAGCGCGGCGCGAAGGGCGATCCGGGGCCTGCCGGTGCCGCCGGTCCGCCCGGACCCGCGGGACAGGTTGGTGCGCGGGGTCCGGCGGGCGAGAGGGGCGAACGCGGCCCGGCCGGGCCGGCCGGCCCCGAAGGCAAGGCGGCTGTCGCGGCGGCGGCCCTGCGGGTCCAGGTCGAGGACTGCACGGCCGGCGGGCGCTGCGTCGCAAGCTGCACTGCCGACGAATTCGCCGTCAACGGCACCTGCAGCGGCGGGGAGCGCCCCGCCATGGACGAGCGCAGCGTCTACTGCTTCGCGATGGGTTCCGCGCCGACCGCCTTGAAGGCCCGGGCCATCTGCGCCCGGCGGTGATGGCCCGGGCTGCTGGGCCGGGACGTCGCATTGCGATGGGGCACCGGCCAGGCCGGGTCGATCCGATCTCAGGACCGCCGCGGTCGGGCGGCACGGCGCGCGTGCCAGGCGGCGGCGCGGCACCACAGCGCGTCGGGAAGCCGGTACAGCCGCGCCACGCCCGCCATCCCGGCCAGCAGCAGCAGGACCAGATACGCCAGGCCGTTCAGAACCCGGCCCGGCAGCGCCTCCGGCTCGGCCCGGTCGTACCAGAGCGGGTCGGCGTCCCAGTGCGGATCGTTCTCGTCCAAGACTGAACCCCCTCCGCCGCGGACACGGGCGCGGCCCCCTCGGTGAGCAATCGGTTGACCACGGCGAGTTCCGGCGCCTCACCGCTCGCCCGGCAGCGGCCGCAGCAGGGCGCCGAGCAGGAAGCCGAGCTGGCCGCAGACCAGCAGCGCCGCGCCCCGCCGCAGGCTGCCGCCCGCGCTCAGGTGGTGGAGGTGGAACCCGTAGGCGAGTTCGGCCGCCACCACCGGCAGGAACACCGGCAGGCCCCAGACCGAGCCGAACCGCCCGAGACCCACCCCGAGCAGCGCGTTCAGCACCAGACCCTTCATGACGATCCCGCCGCATCACCCCGGACCCCGGGCTGCGCGCACCAAAGGGCGGGCGCGCGCGTCGGCGCCGGCCGGGGCACGCCCGCGCTACTTGCTGCCGCGCTGGGCGAGCACGGCCGGGACGGTGCGCAGCATGATCGCGATGTCCCGGCGCAGGCTCCAGCGGCTGGCGTAGTCCAGGTCCAGCGCCACGCGCTCGGCGTAGCTGGTGTCGGAGCGGCCCGAGACCTGCCACAGCCCGGTGACGCCGGGCGGCACGGCAAAGCAGGTCGCGAACGCCCGGCCGTAGCGGGCGACCTCGGCCTGCACGATCGGGCGCGGCCCGACCAGGCTCATCTCGCCGCGCAGGACGTTCCACAGCTGCGGCAGCTCGTCGAGCGAGGTCTTGCGCAGCACCTGGCCGATGGCGGTGATGCGCGGGTCGTCGGAGAGCTTGTGCGTGGCCGCCCACTCGGCCCGGGCGCGCGGGCTGGCGGCCAGGTGCGCGGCCAGCACGCCCTCGCCGTCCGTGACCATCGAGCGGAACTTCAGGCAGCCGAAGCTGCGCCCGTCCCGGCCGAGCCGCATGTGCCGGAAGATCGGCGCCTTGCGGTCGCCGGCCCAGACCAGCACGGCGATCAGCAGCAGCAGCGGCAGCAGCAAGAACAGGGCGGTCGCCGCCACCCCGATGTCGAGCCCGCGCTTGGCCGCCCAGTCGAGCCGAAGCCCCCGCGCCACGAACGGCGTCTCCGGCAGAACGGCCTCCGCAACAGCCTCGGCCGCCTCGCTCACCTGACCGGCAATCTGATCGGCCACGTTCGACATCTCAACCTTATGGTGCGGCGCAGAGGCGAGGTGTGAAACTGGGGAGCCGGCCTCGCGCAGCATGGATTCGCTTTCTGGATCGAGATGGCGGCGGGATAGTTAATGGCTTGTTAATAGCCATTTCTAACAAATTATTGACCCTGTTACAAGCTCGGCTATACGGCTAATCACAGTCTAACTTGCGTTCATATTATGCGGCTATGCAATGTAGCCATGCGGATTAGCCCCGGCATTGGTGCAACGGGAGAGCGGACGATGCTGTCATCCATCCAGTCTCGGCGTGAGTCCGTATAGTGTCGGTCTAGGGACGACCGGCCTGAGAGCGCCGATTCTTTGGTGCGACGCACGCGAGGTCGACATCCCAAGTCCCGTTCACCGACTCCCGGAGGCCGAGACCTCCACCCCGGCCGGCGTTCAGCTTGCGGAGGTGATCGAGGGCGCCAGGGGACCGGCACAACGGTCGCATGGGTGAAAACTACGCACTCGGAGGGCCTGCTCTGCATCCCGACGGCGTCGTCAGACCCTGCATGGCGTGCGGGTTGTTGGCCTTGTCCCGGCAGGCGTCCACGTCGCCGCGTCCGATCCGCGCGACGCCTGGCGGGAGCTGGTCGGTCGGATGTGCGCGGCGGGGAGCCGGGCCGATTCACGAGGCCGTCAGGTGCAGGCCGTCATGATCCTGGCGTCATGGCCTTCCACTTGCAGAAATGCCGATGGTCGAGCCGCGTCATTGCTCTGTATAGGCGGTCGGACAGATGAGCGCGGATTCGTAAGGGAGCGGACGACATGGCGGTTCTGGTGACGGGGGGGCCGGGTATATCGGCAGCCACATGGTTCTGGCTCTGCTGGATGCCGGCCACGAGGAGATCGTGGTGCTGGACGACCTGTCCACCGGGTTCGACTGGGCGGTGCCGGAGGGCGTCAAGCTCGTGGTCGGCGACGTTGCCGACCAGGCGCTGGTGACCCAGACCATCCTGCAGCACCGGATCGTCGTGCCGGACTCGGTGGCCGACCCGCTGGGCTACTACCTGGCCAACACCGTCAAGACCCGTGCCCTGATCGAGGCCGCCACCCGCGCGGGCGTGCGCCACGTGATCTTCTCCTCCACTGCGGCCGTCTACGGCGAGCCCGAGGTGGTGCCGGTGCCCGAGGACCTGCCGCTCAACCCGATCAACCCCTACGGCCGCTCCAGGCTGATGAGCGAGTGGATGATCGCAGACGCGGCGGCCGCGCACGGCTTCACCTACGTGGTGCTGCGCTACTTCAACGTCGCGGGCGCCGACCCGGCCGGGCGTTCCGGGCAATCGACCCCGGACGCCACGCACCTGATCAAGGTGGCGACCCAGGCCGCGCTCGGCCGGCGCGAACGGCTCGACGTGTACGGCACGGACTACCCGACCCCGGACGGCTCGTGCCTGCGCGACTACATCTAGGTCTCGGACCTGGCCGAGGCGCACCGGGTGGCGCTGGATCACCTGCGCGGGGGCGGCGAAAGCCTGACGCTGAATTGCGGCTACGGGCGCGGCTACTCGGTGCTGGAGGTGATCGAGGTGGTCAAGCGGATCTCGGGGCGGGACTTCGACGTGCGGCTGTGGCCGAGGCGGGCCGGATCCGGTCGCGGCTCGGCTGGCAGCCCCGGCACGACGACCTCGACGCCATCGTGGCCCAGGCGGTGGACGCCTTGATCGCCGCGATCGAGCGTTGCAAAGCCATCGCGCCGAGGCCCGAAGCCCTCGTCGAACGGGCCTCGGAGTTCAGCGTCGAGCGCTTCTCCACGGCGATGGGTGAGTTCATCGACGGCGTCCTCGCACGGAGTTACCAGGGTCACCGCCCCCCGCTCGAGCCGTTCCCGATCGCGGCGCGATCGGGAACGGCTCTAAGTCCTTGAGTCAACGCGCTCGCTGACGCCGAACCGGTATCCACTTCGGCGGCGAGCGCTCGAGCCGGCGGACAGCTCGACCTTCTGAATTGAGTTTGCGTCGATCGTCTCGTTTTGAACCCACCCTATACCTTGGTGCGAAAGATTGATTTCGATGGCTGAGCCTGTCGGTACGGTCTACCCCATGATCCTGTGCGGCGGCACGGGGACGCGCCTGTGGCCGGCCTCGCGTGAGAGCATGCCCAAGCAGTTCGCCCGGCTGGTCGATGCCGAGCGCTCGACCTTCCAGGCGACGCTGGCGCGGGTGTCGGATACGGCCGTGTTCGCCAAGCCCACCGTGATCGCCTCGGCCGAGGCCCGCTTCATCGTGGCTGAGCAGTGCAGCCAGCTCGGGATCGGCGCCGACATCCTCTTGGAGCTGCAGGGGCGCGACTCCGCCGCCGCCGTGGCGGTGGCGGCGCTCCACGCCGCCGCGATCGACCCGCAGGCCGTGGTCCTGATCATGGCCGCCGACCATGTCGTGCCCGACACGCAGGCCTTCGTCGACGCCGCCCGGGCGGCGGCCGTCGGCGCGCGGGCCGGCTACACCATGACGCTCGGCATCGAGCCGACCCGTCCGGCCTCCGATTACGGCTACATCCGCCGGGGCGCGCCGATCGCGGAAGCGCCCGGGGCCGCCCGGGTGGAGAAGTTCGTCGAGAAGCCGGACCGCGCCGGCGCCGAGGCGCTGATCGAGGACGGCGCCCTGTGGAACTCGGGCTACTTCCTGTTCCGCGCCGACCTGATGCTGGCCGAGCTCGAAGCCTTCGTGCCGGACGTGCTCGAGGCCGCCCGCGCCGCACTCGACGCGGCGGTGACCGACCTCGATTTCGTGCGCCTGGATGCCGAGGCCTTCGCGCGGGCGCCCAAGATCTCGATCGACTACGCGGTGATGGAGCGGACGGCGCGGGCCGGCGTGCTGCCGGTGTCGTTCCCGTGGTCGGATGTCGGGACCTGGGACGCGGTCTGGCAGGTGCTGGACCACGATGCCGAGGGCAACGCGGTGCGGGGCCGGGTCTCGCTGATCGGGACGAAGAACAGCCTGGTCCACAGCCAGGGCGGCGGCCTGACCGCGGTGGTCGGGCTCGAGGACGTGGTGGTCGTGTCGACCCCGGACGCGGTGCTGGTGGCGTCCAAAGCCCGCTCGGGCGAAGTCAAGCAGCTGGTCAACGCCCTGCGGGCCTCGAACGAGCCGGAGGCGGACGCGCATCTGCGGATGTACCGGCCGTGGGGCTGGTACCAGCGGATCGACATCGGCGAGCGCTTCCAGGTGAAGCGGATCCAGGTGGTGCCGGGCGGGCGGCTGTCGCTGCAGAAGCACTACCACCGGGCCGAGCACTGGATGGTGGTGCGCGGCACCGCCGAGGTGACGGTGGACGACCGGGTGGTGCTCGTTCACGAGAACGAGGCGGTCTACCTGCCGATCGGCTCGATGCACCGGCTGAACAACCCGGGCAAGATCCCGCTGGAGCTGATCGAGGTCCAGGTCGGGTCGTACACGGGCGAGGACGACATCATCCGCGTCGAGGACATCTACGGACGCTGAGCCGGGCGCGCCGGCGTCCTGCCGGCGGTGCGGTTGCGCCGGGCCTGCAGCCGATCGGAGCCGCGTCGCGCGGACGGCGCCGTCCGCGCGACGCGGGTGCCCGAGAGGTCACCGGTGAAGGGGTCACGCTTTCGCCGCGCGCCGTATCACCGACGCGCAGACCGCCTTGCCGATCGGATCAGGCGCTGATCGCCAGGGCGTCGGTCACCAATCGGTTGACCAGCGCGTCGCGCTTGGCTTGGCGTATGACGATGCGGGCCGCAGCCCGGGCATTGGCGGCGCGTATGTCGCCCCTGGGCGACCCGTCGCGCAGCGCCCGCCACGCCATGGCGCGAAACCAGTGGGCGTTGGCCAGGGCGATGGCGCGAC
Source organism: Methylobacterium sp. WL7 (assembly GCF_008040085.1). Taxonomy (NCBI): domain Bacteria; kingdom Pseudomonadati; phylum Pseudomonadota; class Alphaproteobacteria; order Hyphomicrobiales; family Methylobacteriaceae; genus Methylobacterium; species Methylobacterium sp. WL7. The sequence goes on from NZ_VRVG01000073.1 coordinate 24,465, forward strand.
GATCGGCGGCCGACCCGCAGGCGGGCGGCGCGAGGAAAGAGACGGCGTGCATGGGACCGATCCTGGGCAGCAAAGATACGCCTGCCCGCGAACTGATAGTCTCATGACATGCCGGAACTCGTAGATCAATACTGTTTTCATCAAACAGCGGAATTCCCGATCGCATCCGGGCCCCACATCTGCAATCGCGAGCCAGTCGCCGGCAAAAATTCATATTTGTTTTGCGAGGATTTATAACTGACTCACTGGATGTCGGCGGCAAACATATGTTCGATCAAGTCCCGAGTTCGATATAACGGATGAATGTTGACCTGAATTCGGAAACTATAGCACGCTGCGATTGTCATGGCGGCGCGAGGTCGAGGGTACCGGACGCGAGGCTTCCGACACGTTCGAAGAGATTGCACCTTCTTCGTACACTTCGATTGCTCCGCTGAGCGCTCGTGCCGCGATGCCGGCCGGCGGGATCGCCGCGGCGGACAGGTCATCCGGCATCGGTTCCGGTTCCTCCAACCCCGTGCCGCACCAGCCCCCGACCCGTGGTACCAGCCCGCCACGTCCAGCCGAGCCGATGACCGATGCTGACACGCCGCGCGCTCCTGTCCCGCCCGACCCTGGCCGCCGCCTGCGCGGCTGCCGGGAGCCTGGTGACGGCGGGCTACGCGACGGCCTTCGAGCCGCATCGGGTCCAGATCCGGCGCTATCGGGTCTGCCCGCCGCCGTGGCCTGCCGGTCTGCGCCTGCGGATTGCGGTGCTCACGGATTTCCACGCCCATCCCCGCTGCATGGGCGCGGACGCGATCACCGAGGTGGTGGCGCGCACCAATGCTCTGGAGCCGGACCTCACGGTGCTGCTCGGCGATTACGGCTCCCAAAGCCGGGGGGCGGTCCCGTTCGAGACGGTGGCCGAACGCCTGAGCGGTTTGCGGGCGAAGCGGGGAATCTACGCCATCCAGGGCAATCACGATTGGGGCGACGACCGTGCCGCACTTCGGCGCGGACACGGCCCGACCCGGGCCGAGCGCGCCCTGCGGGCGGCCGGCATCGTCTTCCTGGAGAACGCGGCCGTGCGGCTCGATGTGCCGGCCCCGCTCTGGCTGGTGGGGATCGAGAGCGAGGCGACGCCCGGCCGCCCCCTGGCGCCGGACCCGCTCGACCGGCAGAGGTCGCGGATCCTCGCGCAAGCCCTCCGGGACGTCCCCGCCGACGGCGCCGCGATCCTGCTCGCGCACGAGCCCGACCTGTTCGCCACCGGCCTCGACCCGCGGGTCGCGCTCACCCTCTCCGGCCATACCCATGGCGGCCAGGTGCGGATCCTGGGCTGGTCCCCATGGATCCCGTCGCGCTACGGATTGCGCTACGCCCACGGCCATATCGTCGAGGGCGACCGTGACCTGATCGTCTCGGCCGGGCTCGGCTCGCACTTCGTGGCGGGCCGTCCGTTGCGGCTGGGTATCCCGCCCGAGATCGTGGTGGTGGATCTCGGGCGGGATGAAACCGGGGCTGCCCACGCGGCCGGCAGCCCGGGATGACGGGCGCCGCAGCGCGGTGAGGCCGGTGCCGGCCTCACCGAACCCTGCGTTCATTCCGGATTGCGCAAAATAAATGCACCGCCCCCGGTGTAGTCCCACGCTATTGTCGTTATATTGCCATATCTAGACCGGTGGATAAGTCCGGAGAGAAAACGTCAAGCTTTCGCGTGCATACCGGTGCGGCGAAGGCGCTCGAGAGGACACGATCATGCATTGGACGGCCGTGATCCTCGCCACCTATTCGCTCGGTCTGGTCGAGTTCTGGCGTCTGTGCCGCGACGCCCCGATCATGCCGGACGAGGCTGCTTGAGCGATCGCTCTCGAAAGGGAGACCGGTTCGCCGTAAGCGGGCGCATCGAATCAGGGGGTGAGGGCCGTCCCGATCGATCGGGGCTCAGCTGAGAAGCCGCGTCATCGCCCAGCCCAGGATTCCGATCCAGCCGACGACCACCAGCAAAACCACGACCAGGATCGCAGTGGAGCCGTAGCGGGCAAACAGGCGCTGAACCAGGCTGCGCTCCGGATCGGTCGGCCGCGTCTCGCTCTCCAACATCGTTCCTGGCCCAGCCTTCGCGTTGTGCTGAGAAGCGAAGGCTTCCCGAGCAAGTTCCGTGACGTCCTCTGAGCGTGCTCCCCGGGGGCAGGATCCGGGAGGTCGCAACCCGGTCGGCGGCGGGCCGCACGTGGTCGCGCCGTCATGCGCGATGGTTCAGGACCGCCGCGGACGGGCGGCACGGCGCGTGTGCCAGGCGGCGGCGCGGCACCACAGCGCGTCGGGAAGCCGGTACAGCCGCGCCACGCCCGCCATCCCGGCCAGCAGCAGCAGGACCAGATACGCCAGGCCGTTCAGAACCCGGCCCGGCAGCGCC
>NZ_VRVG01000074.1:0-26812 GCF_008040085.1 Methylobacterium sp. WL7
GGCGGCGTAGCGCGTCCGCGCCTCGGACCGGGCATCCTGGGCCGGCAGGACGAGCCGCGCCACGGTGCGGTAGGGACTGGCCGCCTCGTCCCAGCGCTTCGATGCATCCCCTCCGGCAGCTCGCCGGCGCTGCCGAGGGTGATGGACCGGTTCGGCAGGCGCTCGGCGAAGTCGGCGAGGCGTACGCGCAGGGCATCCCCGCTGGTGCGCAGGTAGGCCTCGGCGCGCGGCCCGTGCTCGCGGATCGCGGCCACGGTCCCCTGCGCCAGGGACAGGTGGACGACCGGGCGGTGCGCCGGGAACAGGTAGACGAGGTAATAGCCCCGCGTCGCGCTGGTCGTGACGGCCGGGTCGAACACCGCCAACCACGGGACGGCGGCCCAACGGGTGCCCCGGCCGGGACTGCCCTTGACGAGGAACGGTCCATCGATCGGGTCGAGGGCCGCCCGCAACTCATCCGGCGCACCGCGCCGGATCACCGCCGCGAGGGGATGCCCGGCCGGGGGGTCGAGGCGGGCGAGTGGGTATTCCTCGACGATCCGGCGCAGGGCGTGGCCGAGGCTCACCCGCTCGCCGGCATCACGCCGGTACCTGTTCGATGGATGTCGGCTCCGTCTCCGGCGTCTGGTTGCGGCCGTGGCGGAAGTTGGAGAGCGCCTGATAGGTCTTGAGCCGTGCCCGCATCAGTGAGCCCAGGGGGCGATGCGCCGCCAGGCTGTGGGCCGGCCGGAAGGACAGCACGTCGTCGGCGTAGCGCGTCCGCGCCTCGGACCGGGCATCCTGGGCCGGCAGGACGAGCCGCGCCACGGTGCGGTAGGGACTGGCCGCCTCGTCCCAGCGCTTCGATGCATCCTCGACCGGCATGTCGTCGAGGTTGGTGCAGAGTTGGACGCGGAGTTCGAAGACGGCCGCATCGCCCGCGAAGAAGGCACCGACCGCGTGCCGGAACGCGTCTGGGTCCTGGCCCGGTTGCAGCTCCTCGTCCGCCAGGGCCTGCTGCCGCGCGCCGGCCGGGAAGGCCGCGATCTTCGCGACATGATCACCGTAGCGGAGCGCGGCCTGGGAATAATACGGCTCGGCCAACGGGTGCAGAGGCTGGTGTCCGAAGAAGTCCAGCAGCGCCGAGCTCTCGCCGGTCGCCGCCTTCACCACCGCGTCGGCCGCCCTTGCGATGTGAGACGCAACGGACTTGACGGCCTCCGGCGCCTTCGTGCCGGCTTCCAGCTGCTTCATGCTGCCCAGGAAGCCCTTGGCGTCCGGGTTCGGGAAGACCGGGCCGGTGGCGAGCACGAAATCCTGCGTGGCGGCGCCGTGACCGGGCAGCGTCTCACCCGGGACGCCCAGCACCTTGATCGCCATGCCCCGATGGGTCGAGACGCTGTCCTTGAGCAACTCCCCCGGCCCCTGCGCGAAGCGCACGATCACCGGATAGCTGCCACTTTTGGCGAACAGGCCCTGCTTCAGCTCGGGCGGGAGGTCGTAAGCCACCTGAAGCTCGCCCACGACCACGCCGCTGACCTTGGCGTGCGAGGCCCGCACCGCATGGCCGTAGCGCGCGGCCGTCGTCTCGCTCTCGCGGGTCATCGACGCGATGATCGCGTCGATCGTCTCGGACTCGTCGGGCGCGGGCGTCTCGATGCCGTCGTGGTAGCGGAGGTAGGTCTCGGCCAAGGTCTCTGATCCCGATCGCCTCTATCGACGTCCAACCGCCGGGCCGTTCGTCGGGTTCGGGCCTCGCGATCAGGCAATCGGTCGCGCCAGCATCCCGCCGGTCATCGGCTCGCGCACCCCGGTGGTGGACGGGAACGTGATCGGCAGCCCCCGGAGCGAACGCACCGCCAGATACGCGAAGGCCTGCGCCTCCAGGTAGGCCGAGGACCAGCCGATCGCGTCCGCGGTCGTGATCTCGGAGCGCAGGTGGTAGTTCAGCAGTCGCACCAGCTCGCCGTTGCGCGCGCCGCCGCCCGCCACGATCCAGCGGGTCGGGATCTCGGGGGCGTGGTCCAGGGCCCGGGCCACCGCCCGCGCCGTGAAGGCCGTGAGCGTCGCGGCGCCGTCCTCCGTGGAGAGCTGACCGGCCAGCTTGTGCGAGAACCAGTTCCGGTCGAGGGATTTCGGCGGGCGGCGGAAGAAGAACGGGTGCATCAGCAGCCAGGCGAGCAGCGGCTCGTCGGCGCGGCCCCGGGCGGCGGTACGGCCGCCGTCGTCGAGGTTCTTGCCCTCGCGCTCCTGCATCCACTCGTCGATCAGGGCGTTGCCGGGGCCGGTGTCGAAGGCGATCACGCCGCCCTTCGAATCGATCAGCGTGGCGTTGGCGACGCCGCCGATGTTGAGGATGCCGAACGGTCCGTCGAAGCCCGAGGCCTCGGCCAGCGCCTTGTGGAACACCGGCACCAGCGGCGCGCCCTGCCCCCCGGCCTCGATGTCCGCCCGGCGCAGGTCGGAGACCACCGGGATGCCGAGCCGGGTGGCCAGCGCCTGCCCGTCGCCGATCTGGATCGAGATGCGCTGGTCCGGCCGGTGGATCACGGTCTGGCCGTGGAAGCCGATCACGTCGATGTCGCGCGCGTTCAGGCCGTTCTCGGCGAGGAAGCGCTCCACGGCCTCGGCATGGGCCTGGGTGACGAAGGCCTCCGCCTCGGGCAGCCGTCCGGGCCGGTCGCCCGGATGGAGCACCGATTCCGCATCCTTGGTCGCCACCCGCAGCAGCGCCTTCTCCTCGTCGGAATAGCCGCGATAGCCGGTCGGCCCCATCGGCTCGAGGAAATTGTTGTGCCCTCGGACGACGTGGACCCGCTCGCCGTCGGTCTCGATCAGCGCGATGTCGACGCCGTCCAGCGAGGTGCCGCTCATCAGTCCGATCGCGCGCATCATCGCCATTGTGCTCGACCCCGTGCCTTTCGGCGAACGCCCTGCTAAGAGCGCGCCGTATCCTGAACCCCAGCGCGAGCTAGCACGCAGAGCCTCGGCCTGTCGCGCCGGCTGGCGACCCGAGACCGCAGCCATGAATGCCGAGAGCTTCGCGCCGAAATCCGACTTCCTGCGGATCCTCACCGAGCGCGGCTATATCCACCAGACCTCGGACCTCGCCGGGATCGATGCCGCGGCGCTCGAAGGTCGGCTGACGACTTATGTCGGCTACGATTGCACGGCGCCCTCGCTCCATGTCGGGCACCTGTTGTCGATCATGATGCTGCACTGGCTGCAGGCCACCGGGGCTAAGCCGATCGCCCTCATGGGCGGCGGCACCACCCGGGTCGGCGACCCGTCCGGTCGCGACGAGAGCCGCAAGATCCTGACCGTCGAGCAGATCGACGCCAACAAGGCCGAGATCCGCAAGACCTTCGATCGGTTCCTGCGCTTCGGCGAGGGCGCCGGCGATGCCGTGATGGTCGACAACGCCGAGTGGCTGACCAAGCTCAACTACATCGAGATGCTGCGCGACATAGGCCGCCATTTCTCGGTGAACCGCATGCTGTCGATGGACAGCGTCCGGATGCGCCTGGAGCGCGACCAGGAACTGTCGTTCCTGGAATTCAACTACATGATCCTGCAATCCTACGACTTCGTGGAGCTGAACCGCCGCTACGGCTGCACCCTGCAGATGGGCGGCTCGGATCAGTGGGGCAACATCGTCAACGGCATCGATCTCGGCCGGCGCATGGGCACGCCCCAGCTCTACGCCCTGACCTGCCCGCTGCTGACCACCTCTTCGGGCGCCAAGATGGGCAAGACCGCCGCCGGCGCGGTCTGGCTCAACCCGGACATGCTCAAGCCGTACGATTACTGGCAGTTCTGGCGCAACACCGAGGATGCGGACGTGGTCCGCTTCCTGAAGCTGTTCACCCTGCTGCCGATGGAAGAGATCGCGCGGCTCGCGGCGCTGGCCGGCTCCGAGATCAACGCGGCCAAGACGGTGCTCGCCACCGAGGCCACGGCGCTGATGCACGGCCGCGAGGTGGCGGAAGCCGCCGCCGAGACCGCCCGGAAGACGTTCGTCGAAGGCACCCTCGCGACGGATCTCCCCAGCGTCACCGTTCCGGCCGCCACCCTCGAAGCCGGACTCGGCGTGCTCACCGCGTTCGGGCCGGACATCGCCAAGCTGGTGCCCTCGACCAGCGAGGCGCGCCGCCAGATCAAGGGCGGCGGGCTGCGGGTGAACGATGTCGCCGTGACGGACGAGAAGGCGGTGCTGACGCCGGCGGACCTGACCCGGGACGGGGTGATCAAGCTGTCCTTCGGCAAGAAGCGTCACGTGCTGCTGCGGACGGCATAGGGCTCCAGCGAGGCGCTTGTCTCGCATCCCTCGAGAACCAAGATTGATTGGCGCCGGTTCGCTCGACTGGAATCCCGGCCCGTGTGCTGAATGGTTGGGACGGGCGGGGCAGGACGCGCGCAGCGGCACAAGCCTCCTCCTTGTCATCCCGGGGCCGCGAAGCGGAGCCCGGGATCCATACACGCCGACAGCTCAAGGCTTTGCACCGTTGGCGGTTATGGGTTCCGGGCTCGCCTGCGGCGCCCCGGAATGACACGGCGATCGATCTTGCCGTCTTGGCATCGTCGGCATGCCGCAGGTCACAGCTCAGCGGTGAAACGCATTCCGAACCGTTGATCGCTGCCGACGCCGATCCTTACGGATCCAACCCTTCCGCGGCCCGACGCGCCGCGCGCAGCTTCTCCACCCGGGCCACCGAGAACACTGAGGCCTCGTAGAGGATCAGCATCGGCAGCGCGAGCGAAAGCTGGGAGATGACGTCCGGCGGGGTCAACACCGCGGCCACGACGAAGACGAGAACGATCGCGTAGCGGCGCTTCTCGCGCAGGAAGGCTGCGTCGATGATGCCGATCTGGCCGAGCAGCGTCAGGATCACCGGCAACTGGAACGCGATGCCGAAGGCGAAGATCAGCGTCATGATCAGCGAGAGATACTCGTCGACCTTGGGCAGCAGCTTGATCGTCGGCTCGCCGGCCACGCCGACCTGCTGCAGCGACACCGAGAACTTGATCAGCAGCGGCATCGCCAGGAAGAACACCACCAGCGCGCCGAGGATGAAGAAGATCGGCGTGGCCACGAGGTAGGGCAGGAACGCCTTGCGCTCGTTCCGGTACAGGCCCGGAGCCACGAAGGCGTAGATCTGCGTCGCGATCACCGGGAAGGCCAGGAACGCGGCGCCGAACACGCTGAGCTTGATGTTGGTGAAAACCTGCTCGAGGAAGTGCGTCGCGATCAGCTCGGCGTTCTGGACCCCCACGATCGAGACGTAGGGATAGACCAGGATGTTGTAGATATCCCGGGAGAAGAAGAAGCAGCCGAAGAACATCACCACGAAGGCTGCCAGCGACTTGATCAGCCGCGCGCGCAATTCGATCAGATGTTCGAGCAGCGGTGCCCGGGACGCTTCGATCTCGGCCTCGTCGGCGTCGCTCATCATCGGGCAGTGGCGCCGTTCTTCGGATCCAGGGGAGCGTCGTGCGGGGTCGGAGGTTCGGCCGGCGGCCCGTAGGGATCGTCGACCGAGCCGGGGACCGGGAGCGGGGCCTCGGGCGGGGCGGCGTGCGGCACCGCGTCGGTATGCGGCGCAGCCTCGGCGGCAGCCGGTTCTGCGTTGGCCGGTGCGACGGCGTCCCGCTCGGCCTTGAGCTGAGCCGTGGCGTCGGCCAGGGAGCGCGCGTCCGCGGCCGGCTTCTCGGGGCCGAGGGGCTCGGAACCCTGGCGGGCGGCGACCCGGCCCTCGACCGCGCCTTTCAATTCGTCCCGGATCGTCTGGACCGGATTGAAGCCGGAACTCGCGGTGCGAACCGTGTTGCGGATGCCGTCGACCTCCTTGCGGACTTCGTCGAGTTCGGCTTCGCGGATCGCCTCGTTGAACTGCATCTGAAACTCGCCGGCCATGCGGCGCAGTTTCGTGGTGATCTGCCCGACGGTGCGCAGCGCCTTCGGCAAGTCCTTCGGCCCGATGACGATGAGGGCGACGCCGCCGATCAGCATCACCTCGCCCCAGCTCATGTCCAGCATGTCGTCGACGGTCCCGCTGCCCTGGGATCCGGACCTCGATCCGAACCCCGTCAGGCTCTACACCACAGCGCGCGCCCTGACAGTCCTCAGACCGGCTTGCGCTCGCCGCCGGGCAGATGGCTCGCCGGAACCGCGGTCCCGGGGCTCGTCTCGGCGGTGTGGGGAATGGTGCGGACCGGCTCGTTCGGCGGAGCGACCGGCTGGCTGCTGGCCGGCGGCGTCTCGTCCTCGGCCATGCCCTTCTTGAACGCCTTGATGCCCTTGGCGACGTCGCCCATCAGGTCCGAGACCTTGCCGCGTCCGAACAGCAGCATGACGATGACGGCAACGATGACCCAGTGCCAGATACTCATGCTGCCCATGGCAACCTCCTGCGTGCGCCCACCTGGCCGCGCCCACTTGCCTGCGCTCCCCTGAGGGAGCGGGACGCCACGACCGGTTGAAGAATTCCGGGCGAACCTAGGGATCGGACCGCCCGAACACAAGCAGAGGCGGCATCAGGGACGGTGGATGCCCGCGGTGGAAGGCCGCGGATCAGGCGGCGGTGGCGAGCGCGGCGGCGAACCGGGCCCGGGCTTCGGGCACGTCGAGCCCGTCGCCGGCGCGGTCCAGGCGGGCGAGCGCGGCTGCGGCCCGCCGGGCGGCTGCGCCGTCGAGGATTGGTGCCGCCTCGGCGACCGCCCGCATCTCGTCCATCGCGCCGTTGCAGTGCAGCCCGACATCGATCCCCGCCGCGAAGGCGGCTGCGGTCCGGTCGCGGAACGTGCCGGTGAGCGCGTGCATCGACAGGTCGTCGGTCATCAGCAGCCCGTCGAAGCCGATGGCGCCGCGGATCACGTCGCGGATGACGGTCGCCGACTGGGTCGCCGGGCGGTCGGGATCGATGGCCGTGAAGACGACATGGGCGCTCATCGCCATCGGCAGGTCGGCGAGCGCCTGGAACGGCCGGAAGTCCTGGGCAGCCAGCGCCGTCAGGGTGGCTTCCACCACCGGCAGGCCATGATGGCTGTCGCAGGCGGCGCGGCCATGGCCGGGCACGTGCTTCATCACCGGCAGGACGCCGCCGGCCATCAGGCCTTCCGCGACGGCCCGGCCGATCTCGGCCACCCGATCCGGGGTCGATCCGTAGGCCCGGTCGCCGATGATGTCGTGCGAGCCCGAGGCCGGCACGTCCAGTACGGGGGCGCAATCGACGTTGATGCCGACCTCGGCGAGATCGTGGGCCATCAGCCGGGCCCCGAGCCGCGCGATCGCGGTGGCGCTTCCGTTCAGGCGACCGTAGCGCCCGCCCGCCGGGTAGGCCGGCCAGTGCGGCGGGCCCATGCGCTGGACCCGGCCGCCCTCCTGGTCGATCAGGATCGGGGCTGCGTCGGAGCCCAGGCAGTCCCGCAGCGACGCCGTCAGCGCCCGGACCTCGTCCGGCGTGCCGATGTTGCGCTTGAACAGGATGAAGCCCCAGGGCCGCACGTCCCGGAAGAAGGCGGCCTCCTCGACGGAGAGCGTCTTGCCGGCGCAGCCGAGGATCAGGGCACGGGCGGTCATGCGGGGTTCTCGGTGGCCGCGCGGGTGCGGCGGAAGATCGATCGGGTTCGGCGAATCGGTGCTGGCAGAGTCGGACGGGAACAGGGAGCCGGCAAGGCGAAACCGCGGGGCCGCCTCGATGAAGACCGCCTCGGGGACCGAGTGTTGCGGGCGGGACTCGCGTGCACCGTCCCCTCAGCTTGGCCCCTCCCCGTCCGCTGGGGAGGGAAACACGCCTGGCCCCGGCCGTCGCTCACGTCCGGCGACGATGCGTGGACATCGTCTCGCGCTGGATCGCGAGCACCACCGGTGGCCGGCGTTACCGCGACCTCAGTTCTTGGCCACGAAGCACTGCCCGCCTTCGCCCTGCAGGGTGCTGCACAGGCTGGTCGCCTCATTCTTGGCCAGCGGCCCGACGCGGACGCGGAAGATCGTCTTGCCGTTGACCTCGGCCTGGCGGATCAGCTCGGGCTTGCCGGCGAGGCCGCTGTACTTGGCCTGCATCTGCTTGAGCGCCGCCTTCGCCTCGGCGGCGGAGCTGCGGACGCCGAGCTGGACCGAGAACCCGCCGACCGAACCGGTCTTGACGGTGTCGTCGACGGCGTCCGGCGCGTCCGGGGCCGGCGTGGCCACCGTGGCGACCCGCTGCGCGGCCTTCGGGGCCGGCTTGACGGCGACGGACTTCGGCGGGGCGGCATCGGCCGCCATGGAATTCGGCGCGGCCTGGACCGGCTCGGGATCCGGCGCCGCCAGGGAGGCGGCGGCCTGGCGGCCGGGCTTGGACTTGGTCTGGGGCGGCTCGTCGGTGGGCAACACCATGGTCGGGATCGGGGCCGGCGCGGCGTCGGCCTGGGCCTCGCGCTGGACCGGCGCGGGAGGGGCCTCCGGCTTCACCGCGACGGTGCGGACCCGGCGCGGCTCGCCGAACGCCTCGAACGGGCCGTTACCAGGCGTGGTGCCGCTCTGCGCACCGCCGGCAGGACCGGTCCCCTGCGCCGCGCGGGCCGCCTCGGCGACGTCGATGGGCTGCTCCTCGCGGTTGACGATCTTGATCTGGCCTTCCTTGGTCTTGCCCTTGGTGTCGTAGATCTGCCGGTTCTGGTCCGGGATCTCGACGCCGTCGGCGACCTTCGGGGCGACCTTGAGCGGGGTCGAATCGGCCTGGACCACCGGCACGCCGCCGGCGCCGCCCGAACCCTGCAGGCCCCTGTAGGTGAGCGCCCCCGTCACCGCCACGGCGACGATGGCGATGCCGGCGCCGACGGAGGCCAGGCGGCGGCGCGGGTTCACCCGGCGCAGGGTGCGGCCGTCCGCGTAGTCCGACGCGGCGGGCTCCTGCGGATCCACGGCTTCCGCGCCGTACGCGACCGGCTCCTCGTGGGTGTCGCGCTCCACCGAGGCCAGGTACTGGTCGAAGGCGTCGGCGGGGTTCGGCTTGGCCGGCTCGGCGGCGAAACTCGGCTCGACCCGGCCGTCCCAGCCGGCCTGCGGTTGTGCGGGCGCCGCGCCACGCATCTCGTCGCGGGCCGCAAGAAGCGCGCGGAAGGGGTCGTCCTGTCCGACGATCCGCGCCAGCTCGGCCAGCGGATCGGGCTTGGCGCCACCCGAGGCGACGCGCCCCTGCTCCTGACGCAGATCGCGCGCGAGGGCGTCCAAATCGACCTGAGCGCGCGAAGCGTTCGTCATGGCAGCATCCTCACATCACGGCCGGTCACCGGCCCGATGCATATCGAGCCTATCGCATCTCATCCGGCGCGGTCACACCGAGCACTGCGAGGCCGGCCGCGAGGGTACTCCGGAGAGCCTCGACGAGCGCCAGCCGCGCCCAGGTCGACTTTCGGTCGGTTGCATTAACAAACCGTAATTGCGGCAAGTCTTTGCCCTTGTTCCATAAAGTATGAAGCGCGGCCGCCATTTCATAGAGGTGGAACGCGATCCGGTGCGGCTCGTGCGCCACGGCTGCCGATTCGAGGACGCGGGGATACTGGGCGACCAGCCGCATCACCTCGATCTCGCCGGGATCGGTCAGGAGGTCGAAATCGGCCTCGCGCAGCAACGCTGCCGGCGAAAGGTCGGCGCCAGGGAAAGCCTCGCGCGCCTGCCGCTGCACCGAGCGGACGCGGGCATGGGCGTACTGGACGTAGAAGACCGGGTTGTCCTTCGACTGCTCGACTACCTTGGCGAGGTCGAAATCGAGGGTCGCGTCGTTCTTCCGGTAGAGCATCATGAACCGGATCGCGTCGCGGCCGACCTCGTCGATCACGTCGCGCAGGGTCACGAACTCGCCGGCCCGCTTCGACATCTTCACGGGTTCGCCCGCGCGCAACAGCCGCACCAGCTGGCAGAGCTTCACGTCGAGCGTCGCCTTGCCGTCGCTGACCGCCTTCACGGCCGCCTGCATGCGCTTGACGTAGCCGCCGTGGTCGGCGCCGAGCACGTCGATCAGCTCGGTGGCGCCCGCAAGGTACTTCGCGCGGTGGTAGGCGATGTCGGAGGCGAAGTAGGTGTAGGACCCGTCCGACTTCAGCAGCGGACGGTCGTTGTCGTCGCCGAAATCCTTGGTCCGGAACAGCGTCTGCTCGCGGTCCTCCCAATCTTCGGGCAACTGGCCCTTGGGCGGCGGCAGGCGGCCCTCGTAGACGAGCCCGCGCTCGCGCAGCTCCTGGAGCAGGGCCTTCACGGCGCCGCTCTGCTGCAGCGTCCGCTCGGAGAAGAACACGTCGTGCCGGATGCCGATCGCCGCGAGGTCGGCCCGGATCATGTCCATCATCATGGCGAGGGCCGTTTCGCGCACGGCGGGGAGCCATTCGGACTCCGGCCGGTCGAGGAGCGCGCGGCCGTGAGTCTCGGCGAGGTGGACGCCGACGGGCTTGAGGTAATCGCCCGGATAGAGCCCTTCGGCGATCGCGAACGGCTCGCCCAGCGCCTCGCGGTAACGCTGGTAGGCGGATCGGGCCAGGACATCGACCTGGGCGCCGGCGTCGTTGATGTAATATTCCCGCGTCACCTGGCGGCCGGCCGCGACCAGGAGGTTGCACAGGGCGTCGCCGAACACCGCGCCGCGGCCGTGGCCGACATGCATCGGTCCGGTGGGGTTGGCCGAGACGTACTCGACGTTGATCGCTCCCCCGGGGAGCTGGGCGCGGCCGAACTGCTCGGGGTCCGCGAGCGCGCTGCGGATCACATCCTGGAAGATCCCGGGCGCGAGCCGAAGGTTGATGAAGCCCGGGCCCGCGACGCCGGCCTCCAGGATGCGCGGGTCGGCGCGTAGTTCCGCGGCCAGGGCCTCCCCCAGGGCCTTCGGGTTGGTCCGTGCCTCCTTGGCCAGGACCAGCGCGGCGTTCGTGGCCAGGTCGCCATGCGTCGTGTCGCGCGGCGGCTCGACGACGACGCGGCCGAGGTCGAGGCCCTGGGGCAGCTGGCCGGCGCGGGTCAGCGCCTCCACGGCCTCGCGCACACGCGCCTCGAACAGGGCGAAGATGTTCATCGGTCTCGGTCTCGCTCGCGCGGGGATGCTGCCGCAGGGCCGTCTCGGCCCGCGCCCGCCGGGAGCCGTCTAGCAAGGGGGCGGGAGAGTGTCACGGCGGCGACGCGGGCCGGCCGGCCCGCGGAGCAAGCCGGCGTTAACCGCGCCACCGGAACGAGCTGGCATTCGGCGGGAACAGCGCAGTTTATCCCCACGCGATGACTACCGACGCCCACCGGACCATCTTGTCTTGGGTCGCGAGAGTCTATGTGATCGACAAGATCGCAAAATTCTCGATCTTGGAGATCTTCATGAAGACCTTGATGTTGGCCGGCGCGGCGCTCTGCGCGGTAGCCCTGGCGGCCCCGAGCGCCGAGGCAAGGGGCTTCCGGGGCGGCGGCTTCCACGGCGGTTACGGCGGCTATCACGGCGGCTTCGCCGGGCGCGGCGGTTACGGCCGCGGCTTCGGCTATGGCCGCGGCTACGGGTATCGCGGCGGCTACGGGCGCGGCCTCGGCTACGGGTTGGCCGGCGCGGGCATCGGCCTGGGTCTCGGGCTCGCGGCCGGCAGTTTGTACGGCGGCTATGGCGGAGGCGGCGGCTATGGCTACGGCTATCCCGCGGCCTACGGCGGGTACGACTACGCCTACCCGGCCGCCTATGGCGGTTACGGCGGGTACGGCTCCGGTGGCTGCTAGGGCAGCTTCACCTGCGGCTGCGGCTGCTGATCGCCCGCGCGTCCTCGCCGGACCTCACGGTTCGGCGAGGGGCAGGCCGCGGCTCGGCAACTCCCAGTGGAGGTCGGGCGTGGTCGGATAGAGCTTGCGATGGGCCAGCACCGCGTAGGTGTCGGTCATGCCGGCGATGTAGTCGGCCACACGCCGGGCGATGCGCCCTTCGGGTGCGTCCGCCAGGCCGGCGCTCCACTCCTCGGGCATCCGCTCCGGCGCGGCCGTGAACGCCGCGAACAGGTCGTTGACGATCGCGTCGGCCTTCTTGCGCACCGCCACGACCCCCGGATGCCGGTACATCCGGGCCCAGAGGAACCGCATGATCTCGGCGTCGGCCTCCGCGATGGCCGGCGAGAACACGATGACCGGCTCGGACGCGTGGCGGATGTCCTCGACGCGTGCGGGACTTAGCGCGGCGATCCGGCGGCCGCCCTCGCGGATCACGTCTTCCACGAAGCGGGTGATGACGCGCCGGGCCAGCTCGTGGATGACGCGCGACGGGTCCAGGCCCGGATGCAGCCGGTCGATCTCGTCGAGGATGTCGGCCAGGAACGGCACGGCGCGCAGCTCCGGGATCTCGAACAGGCCCGCCCGCAGGCCGTCGTCGAGGTCGTGCGCCGCGTAGGCGATGTCGTCGGCGAGCGACGCCGCCTGCGCCTCCGGGCCGGCCTGGCTCCACAGGTCCAGCGGGTTCAGGGCGTCATATTCCAGGATGGCGGCCGGGATGCCGCGCGCGGCGTAGCGCGCCGTCGGCTTGCCGCCCTCGGTGAGCAGCGGGCCGTTGTGCTTCACCAGCCCCTCCAGGGTTTCCCAGGCGAGGTTCAGCCCGTCGAAACCGGCGTAGCGCCGTTCGAGCCGCGTGACGATGCGCAGGGCTTGAGCGTTGTGATCGAACCCGCCATGGGCCGCCATGCAGGCCTCCAGCGCATCCTCGCCGGTATGGCCGAAGCAGGTGTGGCCGAGGTCGTGGCTCAGCGCCAGGGCTTCGGCCAGATCCTCGTCGAGGCCCAGCGCCCGGGCGAGCGCCCGCGCGATCTGGCTGACCTCGAGGGTGTGGGTCAGGCGGGTGCGGTAATGATCGCCCTCGTGGTGCACGAAGACCTGGGTCTTGTGCTTCAGGCGGCGGAACGCCGTGGAGTGGATGATCCGGTCCCGGTCGCGCTGGAAGTCGCTGCGGGTCGGCGAGGAGGCCTCCGCGATCAGCCGTCCGCGCGTCCGCGCCGGATCCGTGGCGTAGGCCGCCCGCCAGCGCTCACCGTTCGGCCGCACGGCGCCCATCCTCGATCTCACGCAGCCTGATCATGACCCCTCCCCGCCCGGCGCGTTGCGGCGCGGGCCTCGAACCCATATCTTGTGGGCTTAGGCGGGCTCGGCAACAGCCGGGCGACGCCGTCCACCGAACAGCTGCGTGGCCAGAGCTAAAGATGGCTGAGATCACCCTGACCCCCCGCGCCGCCAAGCGCATCAACGAAATCATGGGGGCGGAGCCCCCGGGCGCGTCTCTGCGCATCAGCGTCAACGGCGGCGGCTGCTCCGGATTCTCCTACGCGTTCGACATCGCCCGGTCCCGGGAGGCGCAGGACGTGGCGATCGAGCGCGACGGCGCCACCGTGATCGTCGATCCCGTGTCGCTGGAATACATGTCGGGCTCGACCATCGACTTCGTGAACGACCTGATCGGCCAGTCCTTCAAGATCGAGAATCCGCTGGCGACCGCATCCTGCGGCTGCGGCACCTCCTTCTCGCTCTGACCCGACGCGACGGCCTCCCCTCGGGACGGCCGTTGCGCGGCTACGACACTGGAGCCGGCTCAAGGCCCGCGCCTCCGGTGTCCGATTGCCTCGGCCGGTAAAACGCGGCACCCATGCGGCAACCCCGCTCAGCCGTGATCCGGACCCTCCCATGATCCATCCGAAGGTCCGATCCCGCCTCCGGTCGGCGTTGGCCGCGACCTGCGCCCTCGCCTGCCTCGCCGGGGCGGCGGCACCGGCCCCGCTGGCGGCCCAGGAAGGCGCCGCCGCTGTCCAGGACGTGACGATCACCGACGTCATGCTGCCGCTCGGCGGGACGATGCTGCGGGCGCCCAAGCTGACGGCCAGCGGCACGCGCCTGTCCAAGGATGAGCTTGCCGCGATCCTCAAACCGGATTCGGCCGAGCCCTGGGAGGCGCGGCTGGCACGGCTCGATGCCGGCAGCCTGACGATCCCGGTTCTCAGCTCGGAGCATGCCGGCCCCGGCACCGACCGCCAGACCGTCACCTATCGCGACGTGGTCGCCCGCGACGTGAAGGCCGGACGCGTGGGCGAACTGACCGCCGCGGGCGCGACGGTCAGCGCCGTCACGGGCCCCAACCGCGGCGACGGCACCTACGGCCAGGTCCGGGCGACAGATCTCGACCTCGCGGCGCTGAGCCGGCTCTACACCGTCCCGGGCGACGGCAAGGGCCCGGTCCAGAAGGTCTACGGCACGATCCAGGTCTCCGACGTGACCTATTCGGACGCGCGCGGCACCACCGTGAAGATCGCGCGTCTGAACGGGCGCGACCTCGGCGGCAGGCAGGTGCCGGACGGCTGGAACGGCGCGTTCGAGATCGTGGCCGCCGGCTTCCAGGGGCCCAACGACCGGCGGACCTTCGCGGCCTCGGCCGCCGACCTGATCGAGGCCACCACGCTGGGCAGCCTCGACATGCAGGGCCTGAGCGTCAGCAACACCGATCCGCAGGGACCGGTCCTGTTCGAGATCGCGCGGGCGACCTACGCCGCCGGGTCGGATGCGGGCACGGTCCTGGAGAACATCACGCTGGCGCGCGGCAGCCTGCGCGCGCATCTCGCCCGCCTCGCGTTGGCGGACGTCTCGCTCGCGCCGACCATCGCGGCTTTGCGCAACGCCGCGGCCGATCCCGCCAGCCGGTCCGGGTTCAGCGATGCCGAGATGCATCGGCTGACGCCGGCGCTGGGCGGCCTGACCCTGACCGACCTGAGCATCGACCTGCCGCTCGACACCGAGCTCCCCAAGGCCGTCCCGCCGGATCCCCGCGCCACCCCCCGCGTCCCCGCACCGGGGAAGCCGACGACGGGCCGGTCCGCGGACGGAAAGCTCCCGGAGCCCAAGCCCGCGACCGTGCAGCCCGGCGACCCGCTCGCGGTGACGATCACGCCGGCGCCGACACGGCGGGTGGCCCTGCGGGAAGCCAAGCTGTCCTTCGGCCCGCCGCAGGACGGGGTTCCGACGGCCGGGCGGCTGACCCTCTCCGGCCTGAGCCTGCCGGCGGAGTACGTCGCCGGGGCGCCGATCATCGGCGCGCTTCCGGCCTACGGCTATCGGGATCTCGACCTCGATCTCGTGGCCGACGCGTCCCTGGACGGGAAGGCCCGCGACCTGTCGCTGCGCGAAGTCACGATTTCGGGGCGCGATATCGGGACCGTCCGGCTGTCGGGGACCCTCGGCGGCATCGGGCCGGAGCTCTTCAACGGAAGCCTGCCCGCGGCCACGATGCTGATGTTCACGGGCAGCGCCAAGAACCTCGACCTCACGGTGGAGAATGCCGGCCTGTTCGAGCGCTTCCTCGCCGTGCAATCGAAGGATCTCAGCCTGCGACCGGACGAGCTGCGCAAGGAATACGTCACCGCCAGCCTGCTCGGCGTGCCGGTGATCCTCGGCAACACGGCGGCGGCCAAGGGCATCGGCGCCGCGATGGGCCAGTTCGTCATGAAGCCGGGCAAGCTCGTGCTGCACGCGAAGTCGAAGGAGCCCGCCGGCATCGGCTTCATCGATATCGGCGCGGCGCGCTCGCCGGCAGCCCTGCTCGACCGGATGGACGTGGACGCCAAGGCGAATTGACCCCTCGGCAAGTGTCCGCGGGCGGTTCGCACGCCGTACAGGCTACTCCGCGATGATCCCCGGATGCGCCGCCGCCAGCGCGGCCCGGGTGGTTTCGGCCCAGGCGCGGTCGCGCTGTCTGCGCGGGCGGTCGAGCGTCACGTTCGCCATGAGCGTCGCCGGCCGTTTCGAGACGAGCAGCAGCCGGTCGGCGATCCCGATCGCTTCGGCGACGTTGTGGGTCACCATGAGGACGCTCATTCCGGCGGAATCCACGGTGTCGACCACCAATCCGCGCAGCTCGGCCGCCGCGGCATCGTCGAGGGACACGAACGGCTCGTCGAGGACCAGCACCCGCGGCCCGTCGGCGAGCGCCCGCGCCAGCGCGACCCGCCGCTGCATGCCGAGCGACAGGGCCTTCGGGTAGCTGCCGCGCCAGGGCGTCAGGCCGAGCTTGGCGAACAGCGCGTCGAGGTCGCGTCCGCGCCGCGCCCGCGGCAGGCCCAGCCGGACATTGTGCTCGATGCTGCGCCAGGGGAGCAGGCGCGGCTCCTGAAACACCATGCCGGCCTGGCCGGCCCCGGAGACGCGGCCCTCGAAGTCGGTGTCGAGGCCGAGCAGGATCCGCAGCGTCGTGGTCTTGCCGGCGCCGGACGGCCCGATCAGGCAGACGATCTCGCCGGCCCCGACCCCGAACGACAGGTCGCGGACGGCCTCCACCGGCTCGGCGCCCTTGGCGCGGTAGCGCTTCGCGGCGATCTCGACCTGCAGGACGGGTTCAGCGCCAGCGGCGGACATGCGCTTCGAGCCGCTGGAGGAGGAGGACGTCGATGCCGATCATCACGGTCATGAAGACGAGGCTGTAACCGATGATCGCGGCCACGTCGGTGCTCTGCACGAAGTAGTAGTTGATCGCGAAGCCGACCCCGTCGGGGCGCCCCAGCAGCTCGACCACCAGGACGATCTTCCAGGCGAGCGACAGGCCGGAGCGGGCCGCCGTGACCACGTAGGGCTGGAGCTGTGGGACCAGCACGTCCAGCGCCCAGGTGCGCCGGTCGAACCGGTAGGCCCGGGCCATCTCGTCGAGGCCGGGATCGAGGTTGCGGGCGCCCTCGCGCACGATCACCGCGACGTTCGGCAGCTTGTTGAGCACCACGGCCAGGATCGCGGCGGTCTCGGTCAACCCGACCCAGACATAGGCCAGCACGGTGATCACCAGCGCCGGGGTGTTGAGCAGGACGAGGAGCGGCGTGTCGAGGGTGAGGTCGGCGGCCTTCGAGCGACCGAGCGCCACCCCCAGCAGGATCCCCAGCACCATCGCCACCGCGAAGGAGATCGCCACCCGCAGCAGCGTCATCCCGACATTGTGGAACAGGTCGCCGCGCTCGGCCTCCTGCACGATGAAGCGCAGCACAGCCATCGGCGCCGGCAACAGGCGCGACCCGGCCTCCAGCGCGGCGAACTGCCAGGCGGCGATGAGCACGACCAGGGACGCGATACGGGTCAGCGCGCCCATGCGGTTCCGGCGATCCGGATCCCCGACCTGAAAGCCAGCCTGACGGGCAGCTCAGCCATCGCGGCCGTTGTCGTAATAGAGGTCCGGCGGCAGCCCGGCGCCCTTCCCGACGAGCCGTGCGCCGCCGAGCCGGGACATGACGGCGTAGAGCTTCTCGGCGTCGGTCCGCTCCGCCGCCACCGTCCGGCGCGGGATGCCGGCCAGGAAGTCGCGCTTCAGGGCCTCGAACGTCGCGTCGTTCTCGGCCGCCATGAGCGGGCGCACGATCTCCCAGGTGCTCGGATCGGCGGCCAGCATGTCCTTCGCCGACCGGGACGCCCGGGCGAAGCCCGCCACGGCCTCGGGCTTCTCCTTCACGGTGGCGTCCTGGAACAGGTAGCCGATCAGGGAGACGTCGCCGGCCACACCGAGCGCGTGCATGATGTCCTCGGCGCCCACGAGCCGGCGGAAGCCCTTGGCCTCGAGGCGGGCGCAATAGGTCCAGTAGGTCAGCGCCGCGTCGAGGGCGCCCTGCTCCAGCTTCAGCGTGATCAGCGGCGGCGCGCCGTACGCGATCTCGGTGGCGCGCTCGAGGTCGATGCCGGCGGCATCCCGGGCCTGCGCCCTCAGCAGCAGCCAGTTCTTGTCGAGGGGGCCGCCGGCGACGCCGAAACGCTTGCCGTCGAGGTCCTTGAGGCTCTTGATCGGGCTGTCGGGTGGCACCATCACGGCGCCCTCCGAGGTCGAGTACGGGATGAAGCGCACGGCTTGGCCGTCGTTGCCGAGGCGGGCTGCCCAGAGCAGGTCGCCGATGATCGTGTCGACCTGTCCGCCGATGAAGCTGATCCGCGCCGCGTCGTTGCCGGCGAGCTTGACCGCGTCCAGCTGGAAACCGTTGGCGGTATCGAGGCCCCGGGCCTTGATCACCGCCGCCTCCCAGGTCGAGGTGCCGAACGGGAGGCTCCCGAGGCGGATCGCCGGCACGTCCGCCCGCGCCGCCCGCAGGCCGAGGCCGCCGAGCAGGCCGCCGGCGAGCATTGCGCGCCGTGACAGCATCACGCCTTCTCCCATCGTATTGTGCGGTCTTGGAAGATCGCAGACTTGGGCGCGGACTTGTCCTGACGCCATTGGAAAATGGTCATAGGGCCCGCATGGCGCTCCGTCCACCGGGGCCGGCGCCCCTGCGCGCTTGCGCACCGCCGACGGCGCGGGCACCCTCGAACTTCGACGGGATGAAAAGGACGAGGCGAATGAGCGAGCGGCGCGAAGGCGTTCTGGACGAGGCGGCCGTGGAAGCGCGGCTCAAGGCCGAGCTGCCGGACTGGCGGCTGGAGGACGGCTGGATCCGCCGCACCTACAAGACGGCGGGGTGGAAGGGCACGCTCATGGTGATCAACACGGTGGGTCACCTCGCCGAGGCCGCCTGGCACCACCCCGACATCACCGCGTCCTACGCCTGGGTGGAGGTGCGGTTGATGAACCATGCGGCCAAGGGCATCACCGAAAAGGACTTCGCCCTGGCCAGGAAGATCGAGGAGGTCGTGTCCTGGCAGCCGGCGCTGGAGGGGCAGGGTCTGGAGGGCACGCCGTCGGATCCGCGCTTCGCCTACATCAAGTACGAGAAGTAGCGGACCCGGTCCCGGTCACTGCGGCTCCTTCACCCGGCGGCACTCGGTCTTGAGGTAGGCGGACTTGCCGATCTCGTCGCGCCGGTCGGTGCGGGCGATGATCTCCTGCCAGCCGGTGGCGCAGCCGAGCTCGTTGGCGACGCGGACCTTGCGCACCTCCAGCGCTTCGGCATCGGTGCAGGCCTCCTGGGCGATCCCGTTCGCGCAGACCAGGACGACGGCGATGAAGGCGTTCATGCGGGCGGTGCTCCTCGGCTCCAGGCCCGCTTACGCGCGGGAACAGCCCGGAGTTTCCGCCCGCGGCGCGGCGGGCGCGCGGGGAAACGATTCACGGTCGGCCCGCCCTGAGGGGGCGGAGGGGCGGGCCGACCGCTCATCGCAGCGTGAGGACACGCTGCGATCCGTGATGCCGGACGCTCAGGCGCTCTGCGCCGCGGGCCGGTCGCGGCTCTCGGGCCGGATCCGGTAGCAACCGACATAGAGGGCGGGCAGGAACAGGAGCGTCAGGAAGGTCGCGGCCAGGATGCCGCCGATCATGGCGAACGCCATCGGTCCCCAGAACACCTCCCGGGCGATCGGGATCAGGCCCAGGCTCGCCGCGGCGGCGGTGAGCAGGATCGGCCGCATCCGGTGGTGGGTCGCCTCGTAGACCGCATCCCAGGGCGCCATGCCCTCGTCCCGGAACTCCTCAATCTGGCTCACCAGGATCACGGCGTTGCGGATGATGATGCCGATCAGCGCCAGGATCCCGAGGATCGCCACGAAGCCCATCGGCTTGTCGAACAGCAGCAGCGCCGGCACGACGCCGATCAGCCCGAGGGGCGCTACGGTGAAGACCAGCAGCATCCGCCCGACGCTCTGAAGCTGGACCATCAGCAGCAGCGCCATGGTGAGCAGCATCACCGGAACCACCGCGGCGATCGGGCCCTGTCCCTTGGCCGATTCCTCGACCGCGCCGCCCGTCTCCAGCGCGTAGCCCTCGGGCAGGGCCTTCGCGTAGGCGTCGATGCCGGGCTGCAGGGCGGTCACGATGGTGGCCGGCTGCGTGGTGTCGCGGATCGTGGCCCGCACCGTCACGGTCGCCAGGCGGTTCCGACGCCAGACGATCGGCTGCTCCAGGTCGTAGCCGATCCGCGCGAAGGACAGCAGCGGCACGACGGAGCCGTTCGCGAGGCCGACCTGCAGGGATTGCAGGGTGTCCAGCGACGACCGCTCGGCCGCCCGCGCCCGCCCGACGACGTTCACGAGGTAGATCGAATCGCGCACCTGGGTGATCGCCTGGCCGCCCTCGATCCCGTTGAGGATGCCGGCGATGTCCTGGCTGGTGACGCCGAGCTGGCGTGCCTTGTCCTGGAGGATCTCGACCCGCAGGACCTTGCCCGGCTCGTTCCAATCGAAGGTCGGCACGTCGAGGCGCTTGTCGGCGGCGACCACGTTGCCGAGGTCGAGGGCGAGGCGGCGCACCGTCTCCATGTCCGGGCCGCTGAGGCGGTACTGGACCGGGCGCCCGACCGGCGGGCCCAGGCTGAGCGGCTGGATCAGGACATCGGTGCCGACGAAGTCGCGCCGGCCGATCGCCTGCAGTCGCGCCATGACCTGATCGCGGATCTCCAGGGATTTCGTCACGACCACGATCTGGCCGTAGAACGCGTTGGAGAGCTGCTGGTCGAGGGGCAGGTAGAAGCGCACGGCGCCCTGGCCGACATAAGACGACCAGCTCGTCACGTCCGGATCGTCCTTCAGCTTCGCCTCGAACCGGTCCATCTGCGCCTTGGTCTCGGCGATGGTGGCGTTCTGGGGCAGCGTCAGGTCGACGAGCACCTCGGAGCGATCCGAGGACGGGAAGAACTGCTGCTGGACATGGCCCATCCCGACGATGGCCGCCGCCATCAGCGCCAGGCAGAGGACCACCGTGGTCCAGCGCCAGGCCATCGCGAGCTTGAGCATCACCAGGAACAGGCGGGTGAACAGCCCACGCTTCTCGGCATGGTGCTTCACGGTCTTCGGCAGCAGCGTCACGCCGATCAGCGGAGCGAAGAGAACGGCCACCACCCAGGAGACCAGCAGCGCGGCGGCCAGCACCACGAACAGCGAGTAGGTGTACTCGCCGGCTCCCGAACCGTTGAAGCCGATCGGCAGGAAGCCCGCCACCGTCACGAGCGTGCCCGTCAGCATCGGGAACGCCGTCGAGGTGTAGGCGAAGGTCGCCGCCTTCCGCAGCGTGTCGCCCCGCTCCAGCCGGGCGACCATCATCTCCACCGTGATCATGGCGTCGTCGACGAGGAGGCCGAGCGCGATGATCAGCGCGCCGAGCGAGATGCGCTGGAGCGTCACGTCCATCAGCTGCATGACCACGAAGACGATCGCCAGCACCAGCGGGATCGACACCGAGACCACCAGTCCGGCGCGCACGCCGAGGCTCACGAAGCTGACCGCGAGCACGATCACCACGGCCTCGACCAGCGCCTCGGTGAAGCCGCCGACCGCGTGCTCGACCTGCTTGGGCTGATCCGAGACGAGGTGGACGCCCACGCCCACGGGCAGCGTCGCCTCGATCCGGCGCATCTGCGCCTTCAGCGCCTCACCGAAATGCAGCAGGTTGGCGCCCGGCCGCATCGCGATGGCGAGGCCGATGGCGGCCTTGCCGTCGACCCGGAACATCGGGGCGGGCGGATCCTCGTAGCCGCGGCTGATCTCGGCGATGTCGGCCAGCCGGAAGAACCGGTCGTTGACCCGCAGGTTCACGTCCTGCAGCGACGCCTCCGACGTGAACGACCCGCTGACCCGCAGCGACACGCGCTCCGGCCCGGCCTGCACCACGCCGGAGGCCGATACCGCGTTCTGGGCCTGAAGCGCCTTGATCAACGCCTGGAAGTCGATGCCGTAGCCGGCGAGCTTGCGGGTCGAGAAGTCGAGATAGATGGTCTCGGCCTGGGTCCCGATCAGCTGGGTCTTGCCGATGTCGGGGACCCTGAGCACCTCCGTGCGGATGCCCTCGACGTAGTCGCGCAACTGGCGGTAGGTCAGCCCGTCGGCCGTGAAGGCGTAGATGTTGCCGTAGACGTCGCCGAACTCGTCGTTGAAGAACGGGCCCTGCACCCCGTCCGGGAACTGCCCCTTGATGTCGCCGAGCCGCTTGCGGACCTGGTAGAAGGCCGGCTGGACCTCGGACTTCTTCAGCGTGTCGCGGAACTGCACGAACACCGTGGACGAGCCCGGCGTCGTGTAGCTGCGGACGTAATCCAGGGCGTTGAGCTGCTGCAGCTCCTTCTCGATCCGGTCGGTGACCTGATCGATCGTGTCCTTGATCGTGGCGCCCGGCCACGTCGTCTGCACGACCATGGTCTTGATCGTGAACGGCGGGTCCTCCTCGCGGCCCAGGCGGCTGTAGGCCATCACGCCAGCCACGAGCGAGACCGCCATCAGGAACCAGACGAACGAGCGGTGCCCGAGCGCCCAGTCGGAGAGATTGAAAGCCTTCACGGGAAACCCTTGTCCGACCGGCTCAACGGGCGTCGTCGGTCAGGCGCACGGCCTGGCCTTGCTGCAGGGCGTGGACGCCGGCGACGACGACGCGCTCGCCCGGTTCGACGCCGTCACGGATGGCGATGCGCCCGGCCTCGACCGTCTCGACGGTGGAGGCCAGGGTCACGTCCCGGCGCGTGACGGATTGTCCGGCCCCGTCGACGACCCAGACCGAGCGGCGCGGGCCGTCTTCCAGCAGCGCGGCGGCGGGCAGGAGGATGTGGCGCGGCACCTTGCGGGAGAGCGCCACGTCGATCGTCGCACCCAAGCGGAAGGCCGGGCCGGGAGCGTCGAGCGTGATGCGGATGCGCCGGGACCGCGTCCCGGCCTCGGCGAGCGGCGCGATCTCCCGGATGCGGCCCCGGGCGGTCAGCTCGGGCGCGCTCTGGAGCGACACCGTGAAGACCCCATCCGCCGGCAGCGCGCCGACATATTGCTCCGGGATGTCCACGACCGCCTCGCGGATCTCCGGCCGGGCGACGGTGACGACGCCCTGGCCGGCGCTCAGCACCTGACCGATTTCGGCGAGGCGCTGGGTGACGACGCCGTCGAACTCGGCCTTGAGTTCCGTGTAGCCCATCTGGTCCCGGGCCTTCTGAAGGCTCGCCGCCGCCTGATCGAGCCGCGCCTTCGCGGTGTCGCGCTTGGCCACGGCCTGATCGAGGGTCGCCTGCGAGACGTTGTTGCCCGACATCAGCCGCCGGGCGCGCGCCTCGGCGGCGTCCGCGTTCTCGGCCTGCGCCCGGGCATCCGCGAGGTCGGCCTCGGCCCGGGTCAGGTCGAACCGCGTCACCACGGTGTCGAGGGCGGCCAGCCGCTGCCCCTTGGTGACGATGTCGCCGACGGTCACGTCGCGCGCGATCATCCGGCCGGGGATCTGGAAGCCGAGCTGGGATTGGTAGCGGGGCTCGACCGTCCCCGCGAACGGGCCGAACATGACGGCGTCCTTCGGCACGGCGACCTGCGTGAGGACCGGCCGCACGGGCGCAGGCGCAGCCTCCGCGTGCTCGTCATCGTGTCCGCCGCATCCGCCGAGAATCATGGCACAGGCGGTGAGGGTCAGAACCGCACGCGTGTTCATGGGTTGCTCTCGACGAGGTTGGCAGCAACCTCCTGCCCGGGACGCAGAAATTGGATACCTGCGATCACGATGCGCTCGCCCGGCTCGATCCCGCCCTTCAGGGCGATGACATCCGGCCCGTATTTGTCGATCTCCACCGCGCGGACCGACACGGTCCGCTTGCCGGGATCGTAGACCCAGACCGCCGGGCGACCGCCGTAGCGATAGAGCGCGGACCAGGGCAGGATCACCGCATCGTGCGGCGCGAACCGCCCGTGGCCGATGACGACCGCGCCGAGCCCCATGGCCGGCGGCGTCTGTTCCAGGCCGATCTTGACCCGTACCGTGCCGCTCGACGCATCGACCGTCGGCGAGATCTCGCGGACCGTGCCGTTCACCGAGATCGACGGGTTCGTCTGCAGCGTGACCGTGATGGTCTTGTCGCCCGGCGGCCGGGCGGTCAGCGATTCGTAGACGTTGAACACCGCATCCCGGGGGCCGTCCTGCGCCAGCACCAGGACGGTCTGGCCGGACTGGACCACCTGGCCGACCTCGACGCTGCGGCTCGTGACGATCCCGGAAATGCCGGCGCGCAGCTCGGTGTAGGAGAACTGTTCCTGGGCGGTGCCCAGCGCGGCCTTGGCCGAATCGACCGCGGCCTGCGTGGTGCGCAGTTCCTGCTCGGCGTTGTCGTAGCTCGGCCGCGTCGTGTACCCGCCGGCCAGGAGCTGCTTCTGACGCTCGAACGCCATCTTGGCCTGGGTCAGCAGCGCTTCGGCCGAGGCCACGGCGGCCTTGGCGTTGTCGAGGTTCGCCCGCTGGGTCAGCGGCTCCAGCACCGCGAGGACCTGGTCGGGCTCGACGTGGTCGCCGACCTCGACCCGCCGTTCGGCGACCTTGCCGTTCGTCCGGAACGAGACGTTGACCTGCGCCTGGGCCTGGATGTCGCCTGTGAGCACGACCTCGGAGGCGACCGGCGTACGCCGCGCCTCGACGATCCGGACCCGCACCAGCGCCGAGTCGGGCGCCGCCGCCGGTTCGGCCGCCCGGGCCGCTGGTGCCAGCGCGATCGTCGCGAGCACGAGAGCTGTGTATCGTTGAGCGAACATGCGGATCTTGTCGGCGGCCGTTGCGGACGAAGGGCGCCCAACGGCGTGACGCTGTCCTACTCCATCGCTTACATACCGTCCAGTCGGTTTCTAAAATGGTGACCTATGCGCGCGAAACGGCAGCGGCTGGCGGAACGGCCGGAAATCATCCTGGAGGCGGCTGATGCCGTCTTGCGCAAGGGCGGGGCGCGGGCCCTGACCATCGACGCGGTCGCGGCGGAGGCCGGTCTCAGCAAGGGCGGCGTCCTTCATCACTACGCATCGAAGGACGCGCTGATCCTGGCCCTGGTGGCCCGCAAGCTCACCGAACTGCGTGAGGGCATCGCCGCCTGCGAGGGTGAACTTCCGTCCGGGCCGTCGCAATTGCCGATCGCGATGGTGGCGCATGTCCGCTCGCATTACTGCGACGACGACGAGTCGTCTCGGGCTCTGCTGCTGGCGTCGATCGAGTATCCCGAGGCCCTGAACGATTATCGGGCTTTCGTGGCCGATCAACTCGACCGGCTCGGCGGGATGAACAGCGCCTGCCCCGGCGAGGGCTCGATGCTGTTCTTCGCGATCCTCGGGGTGATCATGGGCCGGACCCTGGGATTCCATCAGCTCGACCTGGACGAGTTGAAGCCGATGTTCGACGCCCTGGAACGCATCGCTCGCAAATCGGACGCGTAGGCGCGCCGCGAACCCGCGCCTCCGGTTGTGGCTGGCCTGTCACGATGGCCGCCCTCCTGGCGGATGCATATCGATAGCATCCTCCTGAAAGCTGGCCGCCGGGCTCCGGTACAGGGACGATGCGAATCGGACATGTGTGCAGGCGACGGACCTCCTTATGCAGGTCGCAAAGCGCCGCGATGGTCGAGACGCCAGATAAGATCTACGCGCCGCGTCGCGGGCCTCGGCCCTGTAGATTGCGCTGCTGCTTCGTTCCTGATCTGCCGGAACGACGACGACGAAAGAATCTCAGCACTGTCACGCCTGTCGGCGACGAGGGCTTTGCGTGCGGGGCGCGATTTTCCGTGCGATGACGTGCGTTCGTCATGCGCCCATGGGGCCGTCGGCTGCACGAGCGCGTTGACTGCCATCCCGTTACTCGCCGCCAGCGTAGCGTCATGAACGAACACGTCGCGATCTCGCCGCCCGACGACCTGCGCCGTGCCCTGGCGCGCACCCTCTACGAGCATGACGGCAGCGGGATCGCCGATTACCCGGCCTGGGACGATGACGCCCTCGATACGCATCACCCCGGGTTGCGCGAGCGCTATCTCCAGCGCGCCGACGCCCTGACCGAAGGTCCCCTCGCCGCCCTGATCACGGATCGGTTCGATGTCACCGCGCGCGACGAGGAGTTGCGCGTCCTGCGGCGTCAGCGCATGGCGCCGGAGCGAGAACGCGAGTTGCTCGAGGCCAACAACCGGGTGCTCGCGCGGGCCAACGCGGCGGAAACCGCGCGGGAGGCCGCCGAGGCCGAACTCACGATGGCACTGCGGGAACGGGATGTCGCCCGGGAAGCCGAGGCGTTCTGGCAGCGCTTCGCCTTCGATGCCGACGAACTGGCGACCCGCCGCCTGATCGAGCAGACCGACGCCCGGGCGGAAGCCGAGCGCGTCGCGATCCGCGAACGATGCCGACGTGAGCGGGCCGAGAGCGCGCTCCGCTTGTTCGCCGACAGGGCCGAGGTCATGCCGAAGGAGGGCTGGGCGTCGGACCTGGCCACCGCCAACCGGGACATCCCGCTATGGTGGTTTCATGCCGCCCGGGTGGCCCTGGACTCACACGAGCCACAGCCCGGCCCGGAGCCGAGCACGCCGTAAACCGGGCCGCGCTCGCCGATTGGGCGCAGTTCGTCAACTGGTAGATTGGTCGTCAGGCAGCCGCGGGCCGCGCCACCTCCCCGGGGGGCTCGCGGAACAGGGCGGTGCAGCCGGAACCGCGATGCATGCTGAGGATCGAAGCCCGGTCGATGTCCGGATGCGCCTTCAACACCTTCTGCACGCAGCAGAGCACGCGGTCGTACTGCGCGGCATCGAAATTCGGTTCCAGCGGGCTCACGGCGATGTAGGTCTCGACGACGAGCACACGCTCCGCCCTGTCGCGGTCGACATCGACGGCGATCCAAGACGACTTGATGAGGCTGGTGCTGGCGAGCATGGGCGTTCCTCATTCAGCGTTGCTGCGAACCCGTCCTTTTTGCGGACGGTCGATTTTGGCGGAATGATGGACCGCCTTAAGACGTATGCCAAGAGGGACAGGATCAGTTCCCAGGGCGATCGCTTGAAAGGAATGGATTTCGGTGTTGCCTTTTGCGTGATTCACAGGGGGCCTCGGTCTGGTGAGGCATCCGATGTCAGGCAAGGCACTGGTGGAGCATTTTTCGGCGTTGGAAGACCCGCGCCAGAGTTGGAAGGTGGTCTACCCGCTGCCGGAGATCATGTTGCTGGTCCTGTG
>NZ_VRVG01000075.1:0-26568 GCF_008040085.1 Methylobacterium sp. WL7
CCGGGGGGCCGCGGCCGGGCGCCGGGGCGCCCGCAGGGTCGGCGCCGGCGTGTCGGCCTCGCCGAACCGGTCGTGCGGCTGCTCGTCGAGGACCGCGTCGGCGCCGGCCTCCACGTGGAAATCGAGATAGGCGATGAGGTCGGCTTGCGCGTCGGTGGGGCTCGGCATGCTGATCAGCATGTGGGGCGCTCGATGCCTGTGGACAACTCTTGAAACCCGCTCGACGGCAAGGACTTGCGTGACCGAACGGCGCGCCTCGGGCGCCCTGCCGGGCGCGAGGCTGACCGCCGGGTCGCCCCGAGCCCGTCCGTATTCCCCACCCATGCGGCATAGGGGAGCTTTCGCTCAAGTCCGGGCCGCGGCCGCTTGCCTTTCCAGTCTGGAATCGCTTGAGACGGCAGCACACAATGCCGATCCGGCAACGGATCCGGCATAGCGACAAGAAAACAGGAGGCTCGACGATGGCGCTGCCCGAACGCGAAAGCATGGATTTCGACGTGGTCGTGGTCGGCGCCGGCCCGGCCGGGCTCGCCGCCGCGATCCGCCTGAAGCAGCGCGCGGCCGAGATCGGCGAGGAGATCTCCGTCGTCGTTGTGGAAAAAGGCTCCGAGGTCGGCGCCCACATCCTGTCGGGCGCGGTGATCGATCCGATCGGCCTCGACCGGCTGCTCCCGGACTGGCGCTCCGATCCGGAGCGGCCGCTCAAGACCGAGGTCCGGCGCGACGAGTTCATGATGCTGACCAAGAACAGCGGCGTCACCCTGCCGAACGTGTTCTTCCCCAAGCTCATGTCGAACCACGGCAACTTCGTCGGCTCGCTGTCGAACACCTGCAAGTATCTGGGCGCCCAGGCGGAAGCGCTCGGCGTCGAGATCTATCCGGGCTTCCCGGCCTCGGAGGTGCTGTACGACGAATCCGGCGCGGTGGCGGGCATCGCCACGGGCGACCTCGGGATCGGCCGTTCGGGCGATCCGCGCGAGGACTACACCCGCGGCATGGAGCTGCGCGGCAAGTACACAGTGTTCGGCGAGGGCGCCCGGGGCAACCTGACCAAGGGGCTGATCCAGCGGTTCTCGCTCAACCGGCACAGCGACCACTTCAAGTACGGGCTCGGCGTCAAGGAGCTGTGGCAGCTGCCGGATTCCACCTTCGAGCCGGGGCTGGTGCGCCACACGATGGGCTGGCCCCTGCCGAACCGGGCCGGCGGCGGCTCCTGGCTCTACCATTTCGACGACAACCTGCTGTCGGTCGGCTTCGTCACGCACCTGAACTACGAGAACCCGACCCTGTCGCCGTTCGAGGAGTTCCAGCGCTTCAAGACCCACCCGATGATCGCCGACACCTTCGCGGGCGCCAAGCGCATCGGCTACGGCGCGCGCGCCATCATGGAGGGCGGCTGGCAATCGGTGCCCAAGCTCGTGTTCCCGGGCGGCTGCCTGGTCGGCTGCTCGGCGGGCTTCGTCAACGTGCCGCGGATCAAGGGCTCGCACAACGCGATCCTGTCCGGGATGCAGGCGGCCGACGCCATCGCGGACGCCCTGAAGGCCGGCCGGGCCGGCGACGAGCTCGCCGCCTACGACGCCGGCTGGCGCGACAGCCCGATCGGGCAGGACCTCAAGGCCGTGCGCAACGTCAAGCCGCTCTGGTCGCGCTACGGCACCCTGGTGGGGGTCGGGCTCGGCGGGGTCGACATGTGGGCGACCAGCCTGCTCGGCGCCTCGCCGTTCGGCACGCTCAAGCACGGCAAGCCGGACCATGCCTGCCTCAAGCCGCTCTCGGAGGTGACGCCGATCACCTACCCGAAGCCGGACGGCAAGCTGACCTTCGACCGGCTCTCCTCGGTCTACCTCTCGAACACCAACCACGAGGAGGACCAGCCGCCCCACCTCAAGGTCCGCGACCTCGAGCTGCAGAAGCGCTCCGAGCACGACGTCTACGGCGGCCCCTCGTCCCGCTACTGCCCGGCCGGCGTCTACGAATGGGTGGAGGACGCCGCCGCCAGCGACGGCGTGCGCTACCAGATCAACGCGCAGAACTGCGTCCACTGCAAGACCTGCGATATCAAGGATCCGAACCAGAACATCGACTGGGTGACGCCGGAGGGCCCGGGCGGGCCGAACTATCCGAATATGTGAGAAACCTTCCGTCCGATCTGGACAATCCGCACAATCCGCACGAGATTGTGCGGAGGCGGAGGGCTGCCGGGATGGCACGGGATTCAGTAGCCGGGCCGGACGCGCTCGACATCCGGTCCGACGACGTGCTGGCCATGCTCCGGAGGCGCAATCCGGAAGCCGAGCCGGAGGCGTTGAGGCACACCGCCGGCCTGATGGCAGCGGTCGGTCAAGCCGTGGAGCAGGGCGACGTCGTCCGGGCCATGCACGTCGTGCTGGATCATCTGAAAGCCGAGGGATCGGTCTCAAGATCGAGTGAGCCCGGTGATGAAAAGCCGCGGAAGCTCATCCTGAAGCCTCTCGGCGCTGTCGAAGTGAGCCGCGGAGCGGCACCGGGCGAGACGATCGATCGTCGGGACGGTCTAAAGCAGCTTGCGGCCTGTGCGCTTCCCCTGAAGCTCGAGGACTGGGCCGGTCCCCTCGCGGGCGCGGGCGAACTCGCAGCCAATCTCGGGATCGCGCGGTCCACCCTCCAGGATTGGCGGCGCAGCGGCGCGATCGTGGGCTTGCTGAAGGGAACGCGCAAGCACCTGTTCCCCCTCGCCCAGTTCGTCGACGGCCGTCCGGTCGCGGGGCTCGCCGAGGTGCTGGCGATCGTCGGTGATCCGCGCACCGCCTGGCTCTGGCTGGTTGAGCCCTACGTGCGCGGCGGATCGCCGCTCGAAGACCTGAAGCGGGGACGGGCCGCTTCCGTCATCGATGCGGCCCGCGATGACTTCGCATGAGCCGAGGCTCGATCACGCGGTCCTCGCCAGCCTCGCCATCGCCTTCCAGCCGCGCAGCTATTACCGCGTCACGCCGCTGGCATACCGATCGACGCCCCTCGGCATGGGGTTCGGGCGGTCGCGCTTCTCCAGTCCGGACGACGGATTCAAGGTTCTCTACCTCGCCGTGGCCTGACGACGGGCATGGCCGAGACGCTGATCCGCGATCGCTTCGAGAATCGCCGCCGGCGCCGGATCGGCGCAGCGGAGATCGCCCGCTGGGGCGTGACACGGGTGAGCGCATCCAGTCCGCTGACCGTCATCGACCTGCGCACCACCGGCCTGATCCGGCTCGGCGTCCCGACGGATGCCGGCCGCGCCAAGGCGCATCGCTACGGCCCACGCCTCAGCCGCGCGATCCATGAGACGAGCGATGCCGACGGCATCCTGTACGGCTCGCGCCTGACCGGCGCGTCCTGCTGCGTCGTCTACGATCGCGCCGTCCCGAAGCTGACGGCGGAGCCCGTCACGGACCTCCTGCAGCAGGCTGCCCTCGCCGCCGTACTCGGCAGCTTGGCCGTGGACCTCGTGATGTCCGCCTGAGACCACACGGCCGGCCCGCGCCATCCTTTCGCCTTGCGGGGCTGGCGGGATGCGTTCAGTGTCCCCAGCGATTTTCGGGGATGCCCCGCCATTCTCGCGCCCGGCCCCCGTGGGCCGGCGCCCAGGAGCCGCGACCGGTTCATGATGACAACACGCGCCCGCCGGAGCGTCTCGGCGCTCGCCCTGATGCTCGCCGCCGGCCTGCCTCAGACCGTTCTGGCCGCCCAGCCGCGCGAGTCGGCCCCGCTGCTCGAATACGAACCCGCGGAATCCCTGGAGGGCAACTTCCTGTCCGCCTACATCGCGGGCGCCTCCCGGGACACGGCGGCGGCGGCGACGTTCTACCGCGAGGCGGTCAAGGCCGACCCGCGCAACGCCGAGCTGGTCGAGCGCGCCTTCATCTCGCTGCTCGCCGACGGCGCCCTGCCGGACGCGTTCCGGGCCGGCGAGAAGCTGATCGCCCGCGATCCCACCAACGGGCTGGCCAACCTCTCCCTCGGGGTGCGCCAGATCAAGGCCGGCCAGTGGGCCGCCGCCCGCCAGAATTTTTCCAGGAGCGGCCGCGGGGCGGCCACCGACCTCACCGCCACGCTGCTGACCGCCTGGTCTTACGCCGGCGCGGGCGACGGCAAGAAGGCGCTGGAGACGGTCAACAAGCTCCGGGGCGAGCGCTACTACAACACCTTCCGCGACTACCATGCCGGCCTGATCGCCTCGGTGATCGGCGACAACGCCGAGGCCGAGCGGCGGCTCAAGGCCGCCTACGAGGCCGACCGCAACACCCTGCGGATCGTCGACGCCTACGCCCGGCTGGAGGCCAGCCTCGGCCGCACCGACCTGGCGATCCAGGCCTATTCCGACTTCGACCAGCTCTCGCCCCGGCACCCGCTGGTGCGCGACGCCCTCGACAAGCTCAAGGACGGCAAGCCGCTGGCCCGGCTGATCGGCACCGCCCAGGAGGGCGCCGCCGAGGTGCTGTACGGGCTGGGCTCGGCGGGCTCGACGCAGGGCGACGAGCTGCCCGCGGTGATCTACCTGCGGCTCGCGCTCTACCTCGCCCCCGACCACGCGCTGGCCCGGCTGACGCTCGCCGACACGCTGGACCGGATGAAGCAGACCGAGCGGGCCAACGAGGCCTACGCGCAGATCCCCGCGACCTCGCCGCTCAAGCTCAACGCCGACATCCAGGTCGGCCTCAACCTGGAGCAGATGGGCAAGGGCGACGAGGCGCTGGCCCATCTCGACGCCGCCATGAAGGCGCATCCGGACGACATCGACGTGATCACCGCGCTCGGCAACGTCCAGCGGGCGCGCAAGAAGTACGAGGAGGCGGCCGCCACCTACACCCGCGCCATCGACCTGATCGGCGACCGGCCGCTGGCGAATTACTGGACCACCTTCTACTTCCGCGGCACCGCCTACGAGCGCGCCAAGCAATGGCCCAAGGCCGAGGCCGACCTGAAGAAGGCCCTGTCGCTGGTGCCGGCGAGCCAGCCGGCCGCCAAGGCCCAGGTGATGAACTACCTCGGCTATTCCTGGGTCGACCAGAAGATCAACATCGACGAGGCGTTCAAGCTGCTGCAGCAGGCCGCCGACGCGAGCCCCCGGGACGGCATGATCGTCGACAGCCTGGGCTGGGCCTATTACCGCCTGGGCCGCTGGGACGACGCGGTGCGCGAGTTGGAGAAGGCGGTCGAGTTGAAGCCCGGCGACCCGACCATCAACGACCACCTCGGCGACGCCTACTGGCGTGCGGGCCGGCGCCTCGAGGGCAAGTTCCAGTGGCAGCACGCCAAGGACCTGAACCCCGAGCCGGACGACCTCGCGCAGATCAACGACAAGCTCAAGGACGGCCTGCCGGAGATCGAGAAGCCGACCGCCACGGCCGAGACCGTGCCGGCCCCGGTGGCGGCTCCGCACAACGCCGAGAATCCGGAACTGCCCAAGGGCGCCCCGCAGCCGCACGAGGCCCCGGGCGCCGCCGACAAGGCCAAGAAGTCGGGGGGCTAAAACCCGCCTCCCGCGGGGCGCGCATACTCTCCGGGCCGGCAAGACTAATTTGTCCGTCGGCTCATAAAAATCGACGCGCTTTTCCGGCCGGTTTGACGCACAGTGCCGCGGCTGCCCGTTGGGCGGCCTCGCCGCGTCCCGGGCTGCGTCCACCGCATCCGCGCGACCGGCGCTGCACATCACCGCGAGGCAAGATCCCCGTACGATAACAGTCGGCGGGTGGGCGGGCGCCGGGCCCGCGGAGCCAGGGAGAACGCCCATGCCGTCAGATATCGAGATCGCCCGCGCCGCGACCCTGAAGCCGATCGCGCAGGTCGCCGAGAAGCTCGGCATCCCGGACGAGGCGCTGCACAATTACGGCAAGCACATCGCCAAGCTCGACCACGGCTACATCGCCGGGCTCGAGGGCAAGGCGCCCGGCAAGCTCGTGCTGGTGACGGCGATCTCGCCGACGCCCGCGGGTGAGGGCAAGACCACCACCACGGTGGGCCTCGGCGACGCGCTGAACCGCATCGGCCAGAAGACCATGATCTGCCTGCGCGAGCCCTCGCTCGGCCCTTGCTTCGGCATGAAGGGCGGGGCGGCCGGCGGCGGCAAGGCCCAGGTCGTGCCGATGGAGCAGATCAACCTGCACTTCACGGGCGACTTCCACGCCATCACGTCGGCCCACAGCCTCGCGGCCGCCCTGATCGACAACCACGTCTACTGGGCGAACGAGCTCAACATCGACGTGCGGCGGATCCACTGGCGCCGGGTCGTCGACATGAACGACCGGGCCCTGCGCCAGATCACCCAGTCGCTCGGCGGCGTCGCCAACGGCTTCCCCCGGGAGGACGGGTTCGACATCACGGTCGCCTCCGAGGTGATGGCGGTGTTCTGCCTCGCCAAGGACCTCGCCGACCTCGAGGAGCGCCTGGGCCGGATCGTCATCGCCGAGACCCGCGACCGCAAGCTCGTCACGCTCAAGGACGTGAAGGCCACCGGCGCCATGACGGTGCTGCTCAAGGACGCCCTGCAGCCGAACCTGGTGCAGACGCTCGAGGGCAACCCGGCCCTGATCCACGGCGGCCCGTTCGCCAACATCGCCCATGGCTGCAACTCGGTGATCGCCACCCGGGCCGGCCTGCGGCTGGCCGACTACACCGTGACCGAGGCCGGGTTCGGCGCCGACCTCGGCGCGGAGAAGTTCCTGGACATCAAGTGCCGGCAGGCCGGCCTGAGCCCCTCGGCGGTCGTGGTCGTGGCCACGATCCGCGCGCTCAAGATGCATGGCGGCGTCGACAAGAAGAGCCTCGGGGCCGAGAACGTCGGCGCCCTGGAGAAGGGCTTCGCCAACCTCGCCCGGCACGTCACCAACCTGCGCGGCTTCGGCCTGCCCGTGGTGGTCGCGGTCAACCACTTCCATGCGGATACCGACGCCGAGCATGCCCGGCTGAAGGAGCTGTGCCGGGAGCGCCTCGACGTCGAGGCGATCACCTGCCGCCACTGGGCCGAGGGCGGCGCCGGCGCCGAGGAGCTGGCCCGCGCGGTGGTGAAGCTCGCCGCCGCCGAGCCGGCGCCGATCCGCTACGCCTACGAGACCGAGGCGCCGCTTTCGGAAAAAATCCGGGCGATCGCCACCAAGCTGTACGGCGCCGCCGACATCCAGATCGAGACCAAGGCCGCGGGCAAACTCGCCACCTTCGAGAAGGACGGCTACGGCCACCTGCCGATCTGCATGGCCAAGACCCAGTACTCGTTCTCCACCAACCCGAGCCTGATGGGCGCCCCCGAGGGCCACGTGGTCGGGGTGCGCGACGTCCGGCTCTCGGCCGGTGCCGGCTTCGTGGTGGCGATCTGCGGGGAGATCATGACCATGCCGGGCCTGCCCCGGGTGCCCGCCGCCGACACGATCCGGCTGGATGCCGACGGGCAGATCGACGGGTTGTTCTGACGGCGGCGCGCGCCGCCTTCAACCAGAGATCGGCGCCAGGCCGCGCGGAACCGTTTCCCAGGGATTCAGCAGGGGCACACCTGTCGCCGAGAAGTCGGCGACGTTGCGCGTCACCACCGTCATCCCGTGGACGAACGCCGTCGCGGCAATGAATCCGTCACGGTAGGAGCGGGGGTCCAGGACGTGCAGGCGCGCGCTGCACCGGGCGACGGCCCCGTCGACGGGCAGCACGCGGTCGGCGAAGGCCGGCAGGACGTTCTCCTCCAGCCACGCCCGCAGGCGTGCTCCCTGGCTCGGATCTCTTCGCTCCAGCTGCAGGACCCCGATCTCCAATTCTTGGACGACGATCGCCGAGAGGAAGAGGTCGCGCGCGGGTACCGCGCTTGCCCAGGCTGTGACCCGCGGATCGGCCCTCCCGGTCCTCGCCTTGCGCAGCTCCGACACGACGTTGGTGTCGAGCAGGAACATCAGGAGAAGTCGGCTGCTCTCGGCCGGTCACCGGAGCGTGGGAACTCGATCTCGACGTCCTCGACGCCGGCCGGCCAACCTAGAGCCTCCACGATGCTGGGCTCCTGTCCCGTGAGGCGCCTGTAGTCGGCGATGCTGAGCAGGACGTGCGCAGGCTTGCCGCGATCCGAGATGAACACCGGTCCCTCGGCCGCGGCCTTCTTGGCGCGTCCGGTATCCTGATTGAATTCCCGGCTGGTGAGTGTGGTGATGGCCATGCGCGACGCCCCTCAACAGACTCGTCCGTCTCTGTAGGAACGTTACTACAAACTGGTTGGTCGCGCCACCGCTCCCTTCCGCAAGGCTCCTCCCCGCATCCGCAAAAGGTCCCGGACCTTTTGAATGCGAGACTTTCGAGCCTCACCCCGCCCCGAACAGCGCCTTGGCCAGCCGCGAATGGTCCTCGCGCAGGCGACCCGTATCCACACCCAGCGGCTCACCGTCGATCACCCGCCAGCGGCCGGCCACCATCACCCGGTCGGCCCGGGTCGCGCCGCACAGGACCAGGGCGGCCAGCGGATCGTGGGCGCCGGAGAAGCGCAGCTCGTCCAGGGTGAACAGGGCGAGGTCGGCCTCCAGGCCCGGCGCGATCCGGCCGATATCGGAGCGTCCCAGGCAGGCGGCCGAACCCTGCGTGGCCCAGCGCAGGGCATCGAGATGGGTCACGGCCTCGGCCCCGTAGGTGAGCCGGCTCAGCATCAGCGCGTGCCGCACCCCCTCCATGAGGTTGGAGCTGTCGTTGGACGCCGAGCCGTCGACCCCGAGTCCCACGGGCGAGCCCGCCGCCTCCAGCTCGCAGGTGCGGCAGCGGCCCGAGGCCAGGGTCATGTTCGAGGTCGGGCAATGGCACACGCCGACCCCGGCCTTGCCGAGCCGGGCGACCTCGGCGTCATTGAAGTGGATGCCGTGGGCGAGCCAGACCCGGTCGGTCATCCAGCCGACCCGTTCCAGGTAGTCCACGGGCCGGCAGCCGAACATCGACAGGCAGTAGCCGTCCTCGTCCAGCGTCTCGCCGAGATGGGTGTGCAGGCGGCAGCCGTGCCGGGCGGCCAGCTCCGCGCTCTCGCGCATCAGCCGCTCGGTCACCGCGAAGGGCGAGCACGGCGCCAGGCCGATCTGCACCATCGCCCCGGGGGCGGGGTCGTGGAACAGGTTCAGAACCCGCTCGCAGTCCGAAAGAATCGTGTCGTCGTCCTGCGTCAGCGTCTTGGGGGGCAGGCCGCCCTCCCGGTCGGACAGGCTCATCGAGCCCCGGGTCACGGCGGCCCGGATCCCGAGGCTCCGGGCCTCCTCGACCTGGACGTCCACCGAATCCTCCAGCCCCTCCGGGAACAGGTAATGGTGGTCGCCCGCCGTGGTGCAGCCCGAGAGCAGCAATTCGGTATAGGCCACCCGGGTGGCGAGGCGGAACGCCTCCGGGGTGATCCGGCCCCAGACCGTGTAGAGCGCCTTCAGCCACGGGAAGAGCGGCTTGTTGATCGCCAGCGGGTGGGCCCGGGTGAGGGTCTGGAAGGCGTGGTGGTGGGTGTTGATCAGCCCCGGGACGACCACGTGGCGCGAGGCGTCGAAGGTCTCGTCCACCGGGGAGGCCGGCCGGGCGCCCGCCCCGACGATCTCGACGATCCGGCTGCCCTCCACCACGAGGCCGCCCCCGGCCCCCTGCGCCAGGATGGTCAGCGGATCGCGGATCCAGACCCGGCGGCCCGGTGCCTCGGCGTCGCGCATGCTGTTCCCCTCGGGTCCCGACCTCGCACCGGACCGGTATCGGACCCGGCGCGGCGGCCGGCAAGCCCCGGAAGGGTCCGGGGCGGCTGTCTCGCGGGCCGGCACCCCCGGGCTTGACGCTCCCGGGCGGCGCTGAGACATGTCAGCGGGACTGACCTTCTTATCGTCCGGTCCGCCCCAAGAGATGGCCTGCTCCAAGAGATGGCCTGCCCCAAGAGATGGCCTGCCCCAAGTGATGGCCTGCCCCAAGTGATGGTCTGCTCCAAGTGACGGTCTGCTCCAAGTGACGGTCTGCCCCCCGTGACGTCATCGGTTCAGCGCGACGGAATGCACGTCTCCGGGCTCCCCGCCGCGGCGCCCCGTCGGCCGGACGGCGCGGCCGCGGCCCCCGCGCACGCCCTCGGCAGCGACGACCTGATCGAGCTGCTGTTCTTCGCCTACCGGGACTTCGTCGGCGACCCCGACCGGATCCTCGCCGCCTACGGCTTCGGCCGGGCGCATCACCGGGTGCTGCACTTCGTCGACCGCTATCCGGGGCTGACCATCGCGGAGCTGCTCGACATCCTGCGGATCACCAAGCAGAGCCTCAACCGGGTGCTGAAGGACCTGATCGGGCAGGGCTACGTCACCCAGAAGACCGGACCGAGCGACCGCCGCCAGCGCCTGCTGTACTGCACCCAATCCGGGGCCGAGCTGGCCGCCGACCTCACCCGCGTCCAGGCCCGGCGCCTGGCCCGGGCGCTCGCCGCGCCGGACGCGCTGGGCTCCCCGGAGGATTTTTTGATGGCGATGATCGAGCCCGAGGATCGGCCCGCGGTCCGGCGCCTGATGGCCCGGCGCGGGCCGACCGGCGGTGGCGGCGCGTGACGGCCGCCCCCCGGGCCGACTTGCCCGACGCGGCGCCGCACGTCCTCGTGGTCGACGACGACCGCCGTCTGCGCGAACTGCTCGCCCGCTACCTGACCGATCAAGGGTTTCGCGTCACCGTGGCGGCCAGCGCCGCCGAGGCCCGGGCCCGGGCCCAGAGCGTCGTGTTCGACGCGATGGTGCTCGACGTGATGATGCCCGGCGAGAACGGCTTCGACTACGCCCGCAGCGTCCGCGAGACCTCCCGGGTGCCGATCCTGATGCTCACTGCCCGCTCCAACCCGAACGACCGGGTGATGGGCCTCGAGATCGGCGCCGACGACTACCTACCCAAGCCGTTCGAGCCCCGGGAGCTGACGCTCCGGCTCAGCAACATCATCAAGCGCAGCGACCACCCGCGCGAGGCGGCGGCCGAGTCGGTGACCTTCGGGCCGTTCGCGTTCCGCATCGACCGGGGCGAATTGCGCCGGGACGACGCGCTGATCCGGATCACGGACCGGGAGCGCGAGATCCTGACGATCCTGGCCGCGGCCGGGGGCGCCAACGTCGAGCGCGAGCAACTCGCCGGCTCCGGAGGCGCCGCCGCCGAGCGCACGGTCGACGTGCAGATCAACCGCCTGCGCCGCAAGACCGAGGTCGACCCCGCCAACCCGGTCTTCCTGCAGACGGTGCGGGGCGTCGGCTACCGACTCGCGGTGGATTGATCCGGGTCCGTCACACCACCCGCGGCTCGCCCGGCTTCAGTTTCAGCCCCTTGGACACCCGGGTGGAGAGGCTGCCCACGACGGCGACCGCGACCGGCCCCTCGGCCAGCGCACGGACCGCCGCCAGGGCGGCCTCGGCGTTGGGCTTCATCACCGCGTAGACCAGGGGAGCGGGTTTGGGACTCGACCGGCCGCGGCCGCCGGATCGCTCCGCGGTCACGGACACTAGGAAGGTCGTGTAGCGGCTCCGGGCGCGTCCAGGCATGTCTCAGCATGTGGCATGTCGGCTAATCATCACCAACGTCCCACCTCCCGGACGGGCCGGAACGGAGAACGCGGATGCGCGGCACAGGGCGAATCGCGTGCCGCGAGCGGCCGCCCCGCCTCGCCTTACCCCATCCGGCGGCACCCGCGACGGATTTCGCGCGCGAACCCTGCGGCTTTGTGTCGAGGACGCGCGATCAAGGGCGTTCCGGGGGGCCCGTCGGCGCGTCAGGCCAGGGCGAGGTCGAGACCCGGCAGCGACAGCCCCGCGAGCCGGGTGCTCCAGACCTGCCCGGGCGCCACCGGCAGGGCGTCGGTGAGCGTCCCGGTCGTAACGATCTCGCCGGGCGCGAGCGGCGGGCTCGCAGGATCGTTAGCCAGAACATCAACGAGATGGCCCAGCGCCGCCAGGGGGCCGCCGCCGAGCACGTTGCGGGCACTGCCCCGGTCGGCGATCGCGCCGTCGCGTAGCAGATCGACCGAGAAATTCGCCAGCGCATCGACCCAGGCGGGCGCCGAATCCGGGGTGAGCGGCACCCGCTCGCCCAGCACCAGCAGGCCGTGCAGCCCGAACGCCGCCACGGTGTCGGGGGCGGCGAAGCGCCAGCCGGGAAACAGCGACTGCACGAGCTCGAACCCGGGCGCCATCCAGTCGAGGCAGCCGATCAGGGCGGCCGGGTCCATGCCGGGCTCGGGCGCCCGGGCCAGCCCGAACACGATCTCCGGCTCGATCCGCGGCTCGACCAGGGCGGCGAGCGGCACCGGGCCGGTCAGGTCGGCGCGTGCCCGGAGCGTCGTGTCGTAGACGTGCCCCCAGATCGGCGCGCGGACCCCGTAGGTCTCCCAGAGCGTCGTGTTGGTGAAGCCGATCTTGCGGCCCACCGGCCGCTCGCCCCGCGCCGCGCGCAGGCGCCGCACCTCCCCGGCGACCCGGTAGGCGGCGGGCAGGTCCAGGCCGGCATCCCAGCCGGTCAGGGGCGCGATCTGGCGGCGATGCTCGTGGGCCGCCAGGATGGTGCGGGCATGGGTGGCGGCGGGGACGGGATCGCTCATCCCCGGAGCTGTAGCATGGCGGCCGGCGGCGAGGCGCTACCAGACCAGCCGCTCGATCACCGCGTCCGGATGCACGGCCTGGCGCCCGAGCCATTCGGCGACGTCGCCGAGGCGGTGGTGTTCGGCCGAGACGCCGAGTTCCTCCGCGTGGATGCCGCGGGCCACCAGCAGGCTGGCGATGCCGAAGCCCCGGGCGCCGGCGATGTCGGTGCGGATCGCGTCGCCGATCGCCATCACGCGGCCCGGGTCCACCGGCGCGCCCGCGAGGTCGGCGGCCTTGGCGAGCGCCGCCTCGTAGACC
This sequence comes from Methylobacterium sp. WL7, assembly GCF_008040085.1. Classification (NCBI taxonomy): domain Bacteria; kingdom Pseudomonadati; phylum Pseudomonadota; class Alphaproteobacteria; order Hyphomicrobiales; family Methylobacteriaceae; genus Methylobacterium; species Methylobacterium sp. WL7. The sequence goes on from NZ_VRVG01000075.1 coordinate 12,846, forward strand.
GGGCGGTGGGGCTTGCCGGCGTAGATGACGGCGCCGCCGAGTTCGGCATAGGCCGCCGCGAGCAGGCCCGCGCAGGGGATCAGCCGGTTGCCGCTCTCGACCACGAGGTCGGGATTGGCGCAGATCAGGGTCAGCCCCCGGGCCGCCAGGCGCATGAGTTCGTCGCGGTAATCGTCCGCGGTCTCGCTGCGGTCGTCGAACAGGCCGGTGCAGACCACGAGGTCGGCCTCCACCTCCGGGACGAGGCTGAGGTCGAGGCCCTGGAAGATGCCGAGGTCGCGCTCGGGCCCGAGATGCCGGATCCGAGCGCCCGGGCGCTCGGCGATCAGCCCGCGGGTGAGGTCCCCCGAGGTCAGGATCGCGTCGTAGGCTTCGCGCGGCACGCCGAACCGGTCGAGGATCCGGCCGACGCCGTCCCCGGGCCGCGGCGCGTTCGAGACCAGGATCACCCGGCGCGGCCGCGCCCCCGGCAGGCCGCGGTACCGGATCAGCGCCTCGCCGGCCGGGACATGGGCCTTCTGGCCGTCATGCAGCACGCCCCAGACGTCGCAGAGGAGCAGATCGTAGCGCTCCGCCACCTGCGCGAGGCCGTCGAGGGTCGGGATCGGTGCGGTCATGGAGGGGTCCGGTCACGGTTTCGAAAGGTCCGGGACCTTTTGCGGGTCCAGGGCCGCGCCCTGCAAGCCTCCGGGCGAGCGAGAGTTACCGCGGCCCGAGCCGGTGCTCGGCGAAGAAGTCGAGCATCGCCCGCGACGCGTCGGGCCCGTCGGCATCGGTGTAGCTGCCCTCGGGGCGGCCGCCCGACCACGCATGGCCGGCGCCGCGGACCCGCCAATCCTCGACCACGACCCGGCCGGCCTCGTCCCGGAAGCGCGTGCGGGTGAAGGGATGGCCGCGATCCTCGAAGGTCTCGGAGCGGGCGGTCAGGCCGGCGACGTTGGCCTGGGCCAGAACCTGGTCGGCGTTGCGCACGCTGACGGTGCCGTCGTCCTCGCCGTGGAACACGATGGTGGGGATGCGCTGCCCGACGGGCGCGGCGCCGAAGGACGCCGCGGTGCCGAGGCCGGGCGCGCCGACCTGCATGGCCATCAGCGCCGAGCCGAGATCCCGGGCACAGCCCGCGGCCAGGCCCGAATGCACCCCCACGGCGGCGTAGAGGTCCGGATAAGCCCGGGCGATGTTCAGGGCGGCCGCGCCGCCCGCGGACATGCCGGCGATGTAGACGCGGGCCGGGTCGATCGCGTGGTCCGCCATCACGGCCCGGGTGAGCCCCGCGATGATCGCGGCCTCGCCGGATTCCCGGCGCTGGTCGCGCGGCTCGTACCAGTTCCAGCAGCGCTGGACATGGGCCTGCCGGCTCTGGCCCGGATAGGCGACGAAGATGCCGGCGCGCTCGGCCAGCACGTTCATGCCGGTGCCGGCGGCGAAATCGTCCGGGTTCTGCATGCAGCCGTGCAGCATCACGATCAGCGGCGCCGGCTCGGCCGGATTGCCCGGGATGAACAGCTTGTAGTCGCGGCTGCCGGCCGGCTCGGCATGGCTGAGGCCGACGAACCGGCTCTCGGCCGGCGGCTTGCGGGGTGCCGGCTTGCGGGGCGCCGGCGGCCGCGCGGGTCCGCGACGCGGCTGCCCGAACCCCTTCAGCACCGGCGCGAGCCCGCGCACGACCTTGCTGACCGCGTTGCGGACCCGCAGCGCGGGATCGGAGATGGAGTTGCGGGCGAGCTCGGTGCCGGCCGCGCGCCGCGCCGGGGCCGAAGCCTCCGTCCCGGCATGCCCGGGGGGCGCGCTCGATGCATCCGGGGGCTGCTGCGGGGGCTCCTCCGGCGGCGGCGGGGCCGCGTAGCCGCCAAAGCTGCGCTGGATCAGGGCGGTCGCCTCGTCCAGGCGGCCGAGGCTGGTCAGGCGGGTGGCCTCGATCATGTCGGCGAAGGGCGAATGCGTGGCCCGATCGCGGGCGCCGTCCTGCATAGCCTTCAGCTTGCCGAAGGGATCCATGATGGGTGCGCGCTTGGTCACATCAGCGTCCGTGTCGCGGCCGGGATGGCCCGCGGGTCGGCCTATGGTGCGATGCAATAGAGGCCGATGTGCGATGCGGCAAGGCCGGTCAGGCCGGGTCGTCGGCGCCGATATACTCGGCCCAGATCGGCGCCGCACCGAGGCTCGCGCGGAAGCTGTCGTGCCTCGCCCGCTCCTCATCCGTAAGGCGGCTCCGGTACGGCCTCGGGGCCGCCGGAGCCGCCTGGACGACGGTCCGGACCGCCGGGCCGGTCTGGGCATCCAGGAGCCCGAGGCTGGTCTGCTTGCCGCCGAGCAACTCGACATAGACCTCCGCCAGGATCTGCGCGTCGAGGAGCGCCCCGTGCTTGGTGCGCCGGCTGGTGTCGATGCCGTAGCGGTTGCACAGGGCGTCGAGGTTGTTGGCCGCGCCCGGGTGCTTGCGCCGGGCCATCGGCAGGGTGTCGACCACGTCGTCCAGCTGGATCGGCGGCGGCGCGTTCGTCCCGAGCCGGGCATATTCCATGTTGAGGAAGCCGACGTCGAACGGCGCGTTGTGGATGACCAGGCGCCCGTCGGCCAGGAAGGCCTGCAGCTCGCCGACGATGTCGGCGAAGACCGGCTTGTCCGACAGGAACGCGTCCGACAGCCCGTGGACGTTGAACGCCCCCTCGGAGACCGCCCGCTGCGGGTTGCAGTAGCGGTGGAAGGTCCGGCCCGTGGGGATGTGGTTGAACAGCTCGACCGCGCCGATCTCGATCAGCCGGTCGCCGTTCCGCGCCTCGGTGCCGGTGGTCTCGGTGTCGAGGACGATCTCACGCAGCATTTTTTTGGGACTCGCATGGTCGGGACGGCCGCCCCCCGGGCGACCGCTCCCGAGACACTCTAGCGTCGATCGTTGAACAATCATGGATGCGAAGGGTCGAGACCTTCTGTGGATCCAGGACGGAGCACGGGGTGCTGTCCCATCAGGGCGCCGCCCTGATCACCCGCCAAAGGGCTGAGCCCTTTGGAAACCCATGGATCGGCGCTTCAGGCCGCCAGGGCCAGCCGCCCCTCGTCCTCGTCGGCCTCGGCCGCCATGAACTGGGCCCGGGCGAGTTCGGCGAAGCGGCCGTTCTGGGCGACCAGCGCGTCGAACGTGCCGGCCTCGACGATCCGGCCTTCGTGGAACACCAGGATGCGGTCGGCGTCCCGGATCGTGGCGAGCCGGTGGGCGATCACGAAGGTGGTGCGCCCCTCCATGACGGCCTCCAGGGCGCCCTGGAGCTTGCGCTCGGTGGCGGCGTCCAGCGCCGAGGTCGCCTCGTCGAGGATCAGGATCGGCGGGTTCTTCAGGAGCGCCCGGGCGATCGAGAGCCGCTGACGCTCGCCGCCGGACAGCGACCGGCCGCGCTCGCCGATCACCGTGTCGAGCCCGTCCTGCTGGCGCGCCATGAAGGCGCCGGCCTGGGCCCGATCGAGGGCGTCGAGCATCTCGGCATCGGTGGCGTCGGGGCAGCCGACCTGCAGGTTCTCGCGGATCGAGCGGGCGAACAGCATCGGCTCCTGGAACACCACGCCGATATTGTGGCGCAGGGACGAGAGGCCGATGTCGCGCACGTCGAGGCCGTCGATGCGGATCGCCCCGGAGGACGGATCGAAGCTGCGGTGCAGGAGGCCCAGCGTCGTCGACTTGCCCGAGCCGGTGGTGCCGACCAGCGCCACGGTCTCGCCCGGGCGGGCCGAGAACGAGACGCCGTCCAGCGCCTTGCGCCGGCCGTCATACGAGAAGGCGACGTCGTCGAAGGTGACCTCGCCCTCGAACCGGGCGACCTGCCGGGCATGGGGGCGGTCGGCCACGGCCGGCACGGTGTCGTAGATCTCGAAGAACTCCGCGATCTTGGGCGCCTGCTGGAACAATCCGTTAACGAAGCCGACCACATGGTCGAGCCGCGCCACGAAGGCGGTGGCCAGGCTCATGAAGGCCACGACCTCGCCCACCGTGGTGGTGCCGGCCTGGTACAGCCAGATGCCGGTGACGAAGATCGCCGTCATGGTGATGGTCGCCGAGGCGCGGGTCGCCACGTTGGCGAGCGCCCACCAGGACAGGACCGGGATCTGCGCGGCGAGCAGGTTGGTGATGATGCCGCGCATCGCGTCCTTCTCGGCCTTGGCGCGGGTGAAGGACTGGATCACCGCGACGTTGCCGAGCGCGTCCGAGGCGTGGGCGGCGAGGCCGGAATTGAATTCCTCGACCTGGCCCTGGAGCGTCTCGGTCCGGCGCATCACGAAGGTGGTCAGCGCCGTGAAGGCGAGCATCAGCACCACCAAGATCGAGCCGAGCTGCCAGTTGATGAACAGGGTCATCGGCAGGAGCACGACCAGCGAGACCAGGGCGACGAGGTGGTCGCGGAAGAAGCCGAGCCACAGCCAGGCCATGCCGTTGGTGCCCTCCAGCATCGCCTTCAGGACCCGGCCGGAATGGTTGGCCGAGTGGAAGGCCAGCGGCAGGTCGAGGACGTGCTCGAAGTAGCTCGCCATCGACGACAGGCGGTTGCGGTGGGCCAGCCGGTCGGCGTGGAGCGCGATGAACACGCCCGCCGCGATGGTGAAGAAGCCGAACGCCACCCAGGCCGCCAGCAGGGGCAGCATCGTGGCCATGGCGTTGCCGCCGCGCTTGAGGTGGGTCAGCTGATCGATGATCCGGCCCATCAGCAGCGGTTCGGCGAAGGCCGCCACCGCCAGCACGACGTTGGTGGCCGCCAAGCCGATGGCCAGCCGCCGATCCGCCTTCAGGAAACCCAGGACCCGCCCGTACAGACGAACCATCGCCACCGCTCCGCCACCCCCGACGCGGCCCGTGTATCCGGGTCTCGCGCCACTTCTTAAGGTCCGTGCGGCGGGCGGCCATCGCCGATTCCGTCGCCAAACCCCTCGCACGACACGGCTTATGCCCGGGCCCGCCTGAACGGGCGATGACGGCCCTATACAGGGTCGAAGCGTCCGCCTTTACGGTTCGTTCAGCAAGATTTCCTAACGCTGTGAATAACCCGGCCGCAAGCCAAAGCCGGGGCGGCTTCTTTACGATTTTGCATCGGGCGCCCAGGGCCATGGATCTCGCAACCGCACTCGGCCTGCTTTCGGGCCTCGGCGTCGTGGTTGGGCTGATCCTGCTCGATGGCGGCCATTTCGGCGCCTACGCGTCGGAGCACGCGGCGGTGGTGGTGTTCGGCGGCGCCACCGCGGCCACGATGATCCGCTTCCCGTTCTCGGTGATCGTGCACGGCCTGCCGATGGGCCTGCGCTACGCCTTCATGATGCGCTCGGTGAAGCCGCAGGAATTGATCGAGGAGATCACCAAGATCGCCGACGTGGTCCGCAAGTCCGGCCCGATCGCGCTGGAGAACATGGAGATCTCCGACCCGTTCCTGGCCCAGGGCGCGCGCTACATCGCCGACGGCTACGACCGGGACTTCATCCGCCACACGATGGAGCGCGACCGCGACAACTTCCTGATGCATCTCGACGAGGGCTCGAAGGTCTACCGGGCCTACGGCGACTGCGCCCCGGCCTGGGGCATGATCGGCACGATCCTCGGCATGGTGGCGATGTTCGCCAACATGTCCGACCCCTCGAAGCTCGGGCCCGCCATGGCGACCGCGCTGCTGGCCACGCTCTACGGCGCCGTGATCGCCAACCTGGTCACCCTGCCGCTCGCCGACAAGCTGCACGTGAAGCTCGAGGAGGAGGACGTCTCCCGCTCGCTGATCATCGACGGCATCCTGATGATCCGCGACCAGAAGAGCCCGACGCTGGTGCGCGAGATGCTGATCGCCTACCTGCCGCACAACCATCGCGAAGCGCTGATGGAACCGGCCGTCTGATATGACCAGACGGAAGCGCGGCGGCGCGCATGGCGGCCACGGCTGGTTCGTGACCTTCGCCGACCTGATGGCGCTCCTGATGAGCTTCTTCGTGATGGTCGCGGCCTATTCGACGCAGGACCAGAAGAAGATGCAGGTGGTCGCCGGCTCGATGCGCGACGCCTTCGGGGTGAACAAGGACTCGAAGTTCGCCGGCATCCTCGAATCCGAGGGCCTGCCGGCGGCCGACCACGTGAAGTACCTGCGCTCCATCCCGCCGGACAAAGCCACGGACCGGACCACGCCGCCCCGGCGCGACCAGAGCAGCGAATTCGGCCTGACCGAGACCGGCGAGCCGGACAATTTCGGCCTCGCGGCGGCCTCCCTGCGGCAGGCGCTGCAGGACATGCCGGACATCGCCGAGCTGTCGAAGAACGTGGTGATCGTCCGGTCCGAGCAGGGCCTCGACCTGTCGATCGTCGACCAGGACGGGCGCTCGATGTTCCCGGACGGCTCGACCCGCCCGAACGAGCGCACCCGGCGCCTGCTCGAGACGCTCGCCCCGACCCTGCGGCAGATGCCGAACCGCATCGCCGTCACGGGCTTCACCGCCACCGAACGGCCGGGCCAGCGCCCGCCGGCGCCGCCCTGGGAGCTGTCGGCCGGCCGGGCGCTCAGCGTGCGGGAGATCCTGGCCGGCGCCGGACTGCAGGACGACCGGTTCGCCTCGGTCTCCGGCAAGGCCGACACCGAGCCGATGTTCCCCGACAACCCCTATCTCGCGGCCAACCGCCGGGTGACGGTGACGCTGATGAAGGAGGCGCCCCCGGTGCCGAACCTGAAGGGGCTGCCGTAGGCGATCCATCGCGGACAGTCAGGGTTTCAAAAGGTCCGCGACCTTTTGCGGGTGCAGGGCAGGGCCCTGCGAACCTGTCTTTCAGCTGGCACCGTACGCTACTTGGCGGTGAGCAGCGCCCAGTAGACCTTGTATTTCGAGCCCGGCGCGTAGGCTGTGGCGATCCCCATCCGTGTCGCCCGGGGGTCGAGCATCGTGGCGTCGTGCGGGGGGCTCTCGCGCCAGCCCGAGAAGGCTTCGGCCAGGGTGTGGTAGCCGGCCGACAGGTTGGCGTTCACCTCGGAGAAGCCGAGCCGCCCGACCGCGGACTTCACGGTCTGCGCCCGGCTCGGCCGGTCGGCGAGCGCCATGGCGGCCACCTCGGCCTCGGCCAGTCGCTGCAGCTCGGGATCCACCGTCAGCGGGCCGGCGCCGCGGTTGCGGCGATAGGACGAGATCATGTCCCGGGCGGCGTCGGTGTCGACATGGGCGGTCTGGCTGGCCAGCGGCAGGTAGATGCTCGGCAGCGCCGCGGTGGTCTGCACGTCGGTGGCGCAGGCGCCGAGCAGTGCCAGCGCCGGGATGCCGGCCGCCGCGAGCAGGCCTCGTCTCAGGTTGCGTCCGCCCACGTTTCCAGATCCACGCTTCCGCATCCGGCTCGGACGCTCGGGCGATATAGGGAGCGCGGAGCGATTGCGCGACCGTCTCCGCCGCGCGGGCCGCCCGTCCTCACCCTCCGGCGCTGCGGAGGCCGCGGTCGCGCTGCGGCTGGGGGGGCGATGCCCCGGATTCCTTGACCTCTTGGGCGTCGGAGGCCGGTGCGCCCGGCCCGAACCGGCTCGCGATCTCGCCCATGGCGGCCTGCATCGCCTCGAAGCCCTGCACGGTCACGATGCTGGCGCCGGGGCCGAGCGGCGGGATGAAGCCCGCCCCCGAGAGGGTCGCGAACACCGCGTAGTTCAGGTCGGTCTGGACCTTCTGGCCCAGGCTGACGTCCACGATCCAGACCAGGAGCTCGAACTCCAGGAACGGGTCGCCGATCTTCTTGAACACCACCCGGGGGACGGGGTCCTTCAGCACGTCGGCATGGCCCTGCGCGCAGCCGACGATCAGCTCGGCGGCCCGCACCGGATCCTGGTTGCGCAGGACGCTCACCGTGATGCTGACCCGGCCGGAGCGGTCGCCCCGCACTCGGTTCTTGACCACCCCGGAGATCAGGTTCGAGTTCGGCACGATCACGGACGAGCGGTCGAAGGTCTGGATCTCGGTGGAGCGCACCGAGATGCGCTTCACGATGCCCTCCGAATCGCCGATCACCACCTGGTCGCCGACCCGGATCGGGCGCTCCCAGAGCAGCAGCAGGCCGGAGACGAAGTTGTTGACGATCGATTGCAGGCCGAAACCGATACCCACCGAGAGGGCGCCGGCCACGATGGTCAGCTTCTCCAGGCTCAGGCCGAGATACGAGAAGGCGAGCGCCAGGGCGAGCAGGAAGCCGCAATAGCCCGCGATCGTGGTGATCGAGTTGCGCAGGCCGGCGTCCAGGTCGGTGGCCGGCAGGTAGGTCAGCTCGAGCCAGCGCTGCACCGCCCGGGTGACGAACACGCCGAGCACCAGGATGCCGATGCCGAACGCGATGCTCGACAGCGAGATCGTCACGTCCCCGACCTTGAAGCCGAAGAAGGCCTGGCGGATCGACGAGACGATGTCGGTGGAATCGAGCCCCCAGGGCGCCAGCACCAAGAGCGCCGCCACCAGGATCAGCACCACCCGGGCGGCCCCGGTCGCCAGCACCGAGATCTGGTTCAGCGAGCGCTTGCGCAGGCCGGTGTTGGCCTGGAGCGCGGTGGCCAGCCGGGTCTCGTCGGTGAGCGCCCGGCCGATGAACGTGTCGACGCTCTGGACCAGCAGGTAGAGCAGCACCAGGACGCTCGCGGCCCAGATCAGCTGATCGATCAGGAAGGCCGCGAAGGCGACGTAGCCCACCAGCGCACCGAGCCCGATCAGCCCCACCGCGGCCCAGCCGAGCAGCCGGGCCGGGCCGCCGATGCCCGTGGTGGTCTTGGTCGGCACGTAGGGGCCGAAGCAGGCCTCCTCTTCCTGATCGGTGTCGGCGAACCGGTGCAGGCCCACCGCCAGGATCAGCGCCGTGGCCACGGCGCCGAGGCCCCGGGTCGCGATCGAGATCGGCAAGGCCGCCGAGATCCCGGAATTCAAGGCCTCCACGGATTTCACCACGGTCAGCACCGTGGCGATGCCCACCGCCAGCCGGGTCAGCCGGGTGGCCGCCGCGTCCCCGACCGGGGCGGGGCGCCAGGCCGGCTTGTCGGGGCTGAGCAGCCCGTCGCACAGGGCCTCCACGAAGGCGATGAAGGCGAGGCCGCCCAGGATCGCGGCGGCCACCGGCAGCAGCCGGGAGGGCAGCAGGTTGGTGGCGTCGAGCGCGTAATACACCGCGTAGGAGCCCGCCACCGCCGGCACGGTGCCGAGCAGGATCACCCGCCAGGCGGCCAGCAGGGTCGCGCGCCGCGACGGCTCGGCGGTGGCGGCGTCCCGCCGGGCCGCCCGGGGGGCGATGTTGCGCCGCCCGAAATACAGCGCGATCGAGATCCCGAAGGCGAGCCCCAGGAACAGCAGGTTGCCGATGCTGCCGTTGCGGGAGAACAGCAGCCCGATATCCGATACGGCGCTCTGCAGGGAGCGCGTGTCCCGCGGCACGTCGGCCATGACCTTGCTCCAGAGGCCCGGCCCGACCAGGGGCTGCGAGCGCTGGAACAGGTCGCGGGTGAACGATTCGCGCCGGCGGTTCGAGACCCGGTCGACGATCTGGTCGCCCTGCACCTGCAGGGAGCGGGCGAGGCGCTGGGTCTCGTCGATGCGGGCGACGGCGGCTTCGCGCTCCACCCGCTGCTCGGCGACGTCCGGACTCTCCGGGGTGTCCTTGGGCTTCGGGCCGAGCTGGGTCAGCCGCTCGCGCGCCGCCTCGAGCGGCGTGTCGAGCCGGGTGATCAGCGCGCGGATCTCCTCGGTGACGGTCGCGGCGCTGTCGCGGATCGCAGCCAGGTCCGTCGGGGTCAGGTCGGGATGCCCCAGTTGCTTCTCGCGGGCCTCGAGCTCGGCCTTGGCGGCGTCGAGCTGGGCCCGGACCGCCTTGAGCGGCTCGGACATCTGGGGCTGGGGCGCGGCGGGCTTCTGCGCAGCGGGCTTCCCGTCCGTCCCCTTGCCGTCCGCCCCTTTGGCATCCGCAGGTTTGGCCTCGCCCCCCTTTGTATCGGCAGGTTTGGCTTCGGCAGGTTTGGCTTCGGCAGGCTTGGCTTCGGCAGGCTTGCCCTCCGCGGCCTGTCCGGCGGGGCTCCCGCCCTGCGCCGCGGCCGGCGGCGCGGCCGCCGGGATCCCCAGCATCAGCGCGGCCAGGAGGGCCAGCACGACGGGGGGGCGCGGTGCGCCGTTCGGCTTCCGGGAGCGCACCAGCGTGCGGATCATGGGCTACCTCTCGTCGGGCGCGCCGGGCGCGCGTTCGGGACCCGGCATCGGCGGACCGGCGGTCGTCGGGAACCGCGCGGGCCGCTTGCGGGCCACTTGGAGCGCCCGCCGCCGGAGGGGACATCGGTTCGGCGTCGGCGAGCGCAGGATATCGAAGCCGCGAGGGTCCGGGCCCGACGGCGGCGCGGCCGGGCCCGACTCACGCGGCCGAGCGCTGTGGGCGAGCAATAGGGCCAAACCGTGCCCCTGCCCACCCTCGGGCCGATCGGCCTTCCCCGCGGCAAGCTTCAAGGCAACCTTCGGGGCCTGCTGTGGGTGCGTCCCCGGGACCCTGCGGGAAAAGCTTCACAAGGGTGTCACGGTGGGATTAGATGAACACCGTATGGACAGGGCCTTTTCGTCGTCACGCGAAAGGGTTCGGCCGGCTCCCACGCCGGTCCGGCCCGGCCGCGTTCCGGTTGCTACCGCACCGACTGGCGCCTTCGCGCGCCGGCCCGCCGCCCTGTTGCTCCTTCCGCCTCTCCCGCCGAGCCGACGCCCCGTCCGCCGGCCCGTCCTGCGCCGGCCCGTGGCCGCGTCGGACGGGCCGGCGGGGCGCTGGCGCGTTCCCGCGCGTTACACGCGTCAGAGATAGTCTGAAGAGTCGCGCCGATGATGGATCTCCAAACCCTCGTCCTGAACGCGGATTATCGGCCGCTCTCGTACAATCCGCTGTCCCTGTGGTCGTGGAAGGACGCCTTCACGGCCCTGTTCCTCGATCGCGTCACCCTGGTGGCGAGCTACGACGTCGAGGCGCGCTCGCCCTCGCGGGCGCTGCGGGTGCCGAGCGTGGTGGCGCTGAAGAACTACGTGACGCTGGCCCGCAGCCCGGCCTTCACCCGCTACAACATCTACCTGCGCGACGGCTTCAGCTGCCAGTATTGCGGGTTGCGGTTGCCCTCGGGCGGCCTGACCTTCGACCACGTGGTGCCGCGCTCCCGGGGCGGCCTGTCGAGCTGGGAGAACGTCGTGGCGGCCTGCTCGCCCTGCAACCTGCGCAAGGCCAACCGCACCCCGCAGGAGGCCGACATGCCCCTCGCCACCGAGCCACGCCGGCCGACCCGCTACGAGTTGCACCACCGGCAGCCCGAGTTCGACCACCGCCAGTACCACCACACCTGGCTCGACTACCTGTACTGGGACAGCGAACTGGAGAGCTGAGGCGGGATCACCAAGCCGGCCCGCGGCGGGGCGGCTCGTTGTACATCGGGACGTTGTGGTTGCGCGGCAGGTAGCCCCGGACGATCACGGGCGGCGGCACCGCCACCAGGTCGGGCCGCACGCGGACGACGCGCCGGAGGCGGGGCGGAGCGAAGCCGCGGTCCTCGGGCCAGGCCGAGGCCGGGGCGGGGACGGCGAGCAGTACGGTCGCGAGCATGGCCAGAGCGCGCGTCGGCCGCCGGGCGGAGCAAGGCGCTGTCATGGTCGGTCTCCGGCCGGTATCGGGGCGATCAGAACTTGAGGGCGGCGCCGCCGCGGATGGTGTTCAGCTCGGCGCGATGCCCGTTGAAGCTCTGGAACAACACGTACTGATACTCGCCCCGCAGCAGGATGTTGGGCGTGATCGCGTATTCGAGGCCGAACCCGAGGGCCACGCCGCCGATCGTCTTGGTCTTGGCGTTCGCCACCAACGTGGTCGGGCCGTACGGAATGGTCTGGGCGCCCTGTCCGGCCGGGGTCGAGCGGTTCAGCGGGAAGTTCTGGTTGAAGCTGGCATAGCCGTGATTGTAGACGGCCGCCGGCAGGCCCGTGGTCAGGGCTTGGTTGGCCGCATAGGTCGTGGCGCCGTAGCCGTAGTTCTGGACCGCGACGGTGTCGTTGATCGTGACCCGGCCGACCGCGAGGCCTCCGGTCACGTAGGGCAGCAGGTTGCCGAAGGCGTAGCCGGCCCGGGCCCGGATGCTGCCGTAATCGTCGATCCGCGTGTTCGACGTGCCGGAGAGGCCGACCGATTCGGAATTACCCGCGGCCGTCGTCATGATCCGGTTGATGCCGTTGGTCGACCAGCTGTTCATGTCCGCGTGCGTGTAGTCCGCCTCGATTCCAAGGACGATCTCGTCGAATTGGACGTTGAAGCCGGCAAACGCACCGAAGCTGGCGCTCTTCACGCGGGTCCCCGGCAGCGACAGAAACTTCGAGACGCCGAACTCGCTCTCGACATCGCGGTAGCTGAAATATTGCGCGAGGGTCGATTGCAGGGCATCGCGCTGCGCCAGGCCGCCCGACGTATACCCGCCATGGCCGCCGACATACACGCCGCTCCAGTCGAGCACCGGAGCCGGGGCCGGATCGTAATCGGCGCCGCGCAGGTAATCGTAGTCCAGGTCGGCGGCTCGGGCGGTGCTCGCGCCGCAGAGGCCGAGGATCGCCAGCAGCGGCAGGGTGACGGTGCGCATCGGGATCGTCCTGGAACTGCGAGACGGACGGCGGCTCGGGCCTCGATGCAGTGATAGATGGGTAACCTTAAGCGTCCGTTATTTTGGGATCCTTTCCGATATCCCGATTCGATCGTCGCGGCCTGGTAAGAACTATCCGACGGCCCAAGTCTGCTCTGTGCATCCACCGAAGCCCGGCCGCAAAACGAAAAAAACGGCGCGGAGGAGATCCGCGCCGTCGGTGGTCAGAGAGTCGGAGAAAAAATCAGTACTTGCGGACCAGCGGGCCGGGGATCGGCTCCGGCATCAGCGGCGGCAGCGGCGCCGCGACCAGGCCGCCGAGGTAGTAGCGCAGGCCGATCTTCACGTCGTGCGCCTCGATGTCCTTCACCTTGATCGCCTGCAGGCTGCCGGTGCAGCACGGCACGAAGCCCGGGCCGGTCTCGGCCTTGCCGAGGTTGAGGTAGCGGTAGGCCACCTCGATCTTCAGGGCGTCGCTGACGTCGTAGGCGAGACCGGCATGCAGCGCCCAGGCGAAGCTGCCGCTGGTCTTGCTCTTGTAGAACTTGCTGCCGCTGTTGGTGTTGTACACCGGGTTGCCGTTGTTGTCGTAGACCGGCGCGTAGTTGTAGTACGCCTGCCCGCACTTGCAGTCGTAGATCGGGTTGCCGTAATCGTAGGCGTAGGTCGGGCTGGTGAATTGCTGGTTCGTCGAATAGCCCGAGACGTGGTTGAAGGCGTAGCCGACGCCGCCGCCGATGAACGGCGTGATGCCGTACCAGGTGCCGAGGTCGAAATACGCGTTGGCCAGCACCACCGCGGAATCGAAGCTGCTGGTCGACTTGTTGACCCCGTAGGAGCCGAGGCCGTTGTCGAACTCGGGGCCCTTGTAATACTCGCTGCCGCGCAGGCCGGTGGAGTAGCGGTACTCGCCGGTCACGTCGCCGCGCAGGAACGGGGTGAACTGGTAGCCGACGCCGACGCCCGCGAACCCGCCGCCGCCGATCTCGTTGCCGAACGCGCGGTTGGCCTCCGGGTAGCCGGTGTAATCGTAGGCCTCGGTGTATTTCGGGCGGGTGTAGACGCTCGCGCCGACGTCGCCGCGCAGGTACCAGCCGCCGCCGACCTCGATCGGGGGCGGGGGGGGC
>NZ_VRVG01000076.1:0-26355 GCF_008040085.1 Methylobacterium sp. WL7
GCTGAGAGCCACCGACGCGGGCACCGCCCCGTCCCCCGAGCCCGCCGGTCAGCCACCGGACGGACCCCCGAGGAGCGCCGCGGGATCGCTCTCGAAGCGCCGAAGGACAGGTGACGGCTAATGAGCACAAAGTAGGAACATTGTCAAGGGCTGCGCGCGGGTCGATCGGCCCGCATTCGCGCGCGCAGGAAGCGCAGGGGGCCGCTCCGCCCCAAGCGCGCGCCGCATCGGGTTGCTTGGCTGCGCTCGCAAGGCCGGTGGAGCGTCGTTGCGCCGGAAACCTCATGAAGGCCCCACGGCGCGCAGCAAAAAGGCCGCGGTGGCGCCCTGTCCCCGCGGCCTTCTCGATGGATCGGTCGATCAGGTCTGCTGCTGCGTCCGGCGAGGGCGCACGGTCCAGCGCTCGAACACGCCCGCCGACTCGTCGGCCTTCGCGTCCTTGGGCTCGGCAGTCGGCTCGGGATGCTGATGGATCGCCGCGCCGAGCGCCTGCGACAGGCTCTCGATCACGTCGTCGATGCGCGCGTCGCTGTGGATGCCGTCGTGGGCGGCGGCCGGGGCCGGTGTGGCTTCGTGGGCGGTCGGCGCCGGGTGCGCGACGGGCTCCGGCGCCGGCTCCGGCTCGGGATGGTGCTCGGGCTCCGGCGGCGGAGCCTCGGCGACGGGCGCAGGCGGTGGCTCGACGGCTTCGGGCGCCGGCGTCGGTACCGGCGGGGGCGGTGCCGCCGCCGCGGCGGCCGCAGGCGTCACGATGCGGCGCATGGCGCTCATCGCGCCGTCGTCCGACGTCTCGCTGCCGCGCGCGTTGCTGCCGTAGCGGCCGAAGCCGAACCGCGGCTCGATCAGGTCGAGGACGGCGTCGAGCGCCGCGTTGCTCAGCGGCACCTCCTCGCCGGCCGGCACGCCCTGGATGGCCAAAGCCTGGCGCTCGTAGGCCGGCTCGCTGCTGACCTCACGCCCGAACCAGTTCGGGCTCTGGAAGGCGCCCGCGTCGCCGTCATTGTCGAAGGCGACGCTGATCAGGTCGAGATTGCCCGGTGTGACGTACCGGTCGATCGTGACCTCGCGCCCGCCGAGCGTCAGCACGGTGCGGTCGTAGGCGGCCTTGCCGGGGCAGACATCCAGCAGCGCGTCGCCGTGGGCGCGCGGCACGTCGGTCCGCTCCTCGACCGGGATGCCGTCGGCGCCCTTGTTCACCAGCACCAGCTGGCAGATCTGGCCGTCGACGCGCACGTAGGAGCTGCGGCCCCCCTGGGCGACGAAGTGGCCCTCGGTGATCCGGGCTCCGCCCCGTTCCTTGCGGATCAGGCGGACCAGGGATGGCGCGACCAGGAATCGGCGAATGGTGCTCATGAACTCAAAACCCCTCCCGCTTCGTCGGCGGTGCGCCGATCCGGCGGACTGCCCTCAGGGCCGCCGGCCCGGATGGATCTGGTAAGTCGAGCCGGCAGGCGCGGCGTAAAAGCTCAGCCGCAACGCCGTATTGGCTCTCCCATAACCGCATCCATCGCCAATACCGGACGGCGACAACATGAGACGGTTAAGCGCTAAGCAAAAACACGACGAAATCAAGACCGGAGTGGGGTTGCGATTCCCCCAATTCCGGGCCTGTCCCCGATATCCCGTCTTTCGGTGCGGATTTTTCCAACCCAGGTTAAACCCGAACCAGCCAGGTTCAGGCCGCCGGCTCGAAGTTCAGCGCGGCGCCGTTCATGCAGTAGCGCAGGCCCGTGGGGGCGGGGCCGTCGTCGAACACGTGGCCGAGATGGCCCTTGCAGCGTGCGCAATGGACTTCGGTCCGGACCATCCAGTGGCTGCGGTCCACGGTCGTCTCGACGGCGCCCTCCAGCGGCTCGAAGAAGCTCGGCCAGCCGCTGCCGGACTCGAACTTGGTGCCCTGCTCAAACAACGGCTGCCCGCAGCCGACACAGGTGAACGTGCCGGGCCGCTTCTCGGCCAGCAGGCAGCTCGTGCCGGCGCGCTCGGTGCCGTGCTCGCGCAGCACCCGATACTGCTCCGGCGTGAGCTTCGCCCGCCACTCGGCCTCGCTGCGGGCATCCGGGCTGGTCGTCGCGCTATCGGCCATGAAGATCTCCCTGTTCGACGGGAGATATAGGCATCGTGCCCGGTGCTCGGCAGTCCTGCGACCCTGAAAACGGCTGCACCGGCGGCATCCTGTCGCTCACGGTTCCGCTTACGGGCCGCGCCCTATGCCGCCGCCCCCACGGTGTCGGCCATCCGGGCCCGGCGGTGTCCGAGCGGCAGGGGCGCCCCCGTGGTGGTGTCGCGGCCGGTCTGGTGCTCGAGCTCGGCGTTGATCTCGCCGCCGAGCAGCACGATGGTCGACGAGATCCAGATCCAGGTCATGAAGCCGATCACGGCGCCCAGCGATCCGTAGGTCTCGTTGTAGGTGCCGAAGCTGGCGACGTACCAGGAGAACAGCAGGGACGCGATCAGCCAGAGCAGCCCCGCCACCACGCTGCCGACGCCGACCCAACGCCAGCGGGCGTGTTCCCGGCTCGGGCCGAAGCGGTAGAGCACCGAGAGCCCGGCGAGCAGCACCAGCAGCACCGCCGGCCAGCGCAGCGCCGCGAGCAGCCACGCGCCCGAGCCGAGGCCGAGGAAGTTCAGCACGATCGGAACCACCACGATCGCGTTGAGCGCGATGATGATGAACACCAGTGCGCCCACCGTAAAGGTCAGCGAGCGGATGTTGAGCCAGAGGAAATTGCGCTTCTCCTCCTCCTCGTAGACCACGTTCAGGGCATCGAACATCGCCTTCATGGCGGCGTTGGCGCTCCACAGCGACAGCAGCAGGCTGGTGAAGAACGTGACGCTGAGGGAGCTGCTGCCCTTGGCGGCGATGCGCTTGATCTGGTCGCCGATCAGCTCCACCGCGCCGGTCGGCAGCACGGCGTGCAGCTGCGCGAGGTGCTCGTTGATGGCGTTGACGTCCGCGAACAGGCCGTAGCAGCTCACCAGCGCGGCGATCGCCGGGAACAGCGACAGCAGGGTGTAGAAGGTCACCCCGGCGGCCACCGCCAGCACCCGGTCCTTGTTGAATTCCAGGTAGACCCGGACCGCGATGTCCTTCCAGCCGGACCGGGTCATCTCGGCGGGGCTGTCGGCGGCGCGGCCGCGTTCGGGCTGGGTCGCCGCGGTGAGCTGCGCGGCGCGGCCCGCGATCGAGCGCGCGCCGACATTGATCGCCTTGTCGCGCACCGAAGCGGTCGCGTGGGACGGGACCGGCTCGACCGGCGGCTCGGGGCGTTCCGGCACGGTGGGCGTGCGCCGCCGGGCGGGCGTCGCGGCCAGCGCGATCAGCCCCGTCTCGGATTCTGCTGCAAGTTCGTCCTGGACGAGCCGCCCGGCACCTACGCCACTCTCAAGGCGGAGCGCGAGGCGACGCTCCACATGAACCTGACCAGCGTGACCATGGCCCATCTCGCCAAGCTGGAGCCCGTTTCCCGGCGGGCGAAGCTCACCGGTCTCGTCGCGCACAATCTCGACGCGCTGGCCCGGCAGATCGCCTGGGTCGGGGCGCGGCCGCCGATCGAGCGCCTGCTGCGCATGGCGAGCAACGTCCTGCCCGGCTACACCCACGCCATCGCGCGCGACATCTACGCCGAACCCGAGGTGGCGGCCCTGGTCGAGCGCGGGCTGGCGGAGGCCGGGGCGCTGGCGCGCCGGCTCGGCGTGCGCCTGAGCTTCCACCCGGGCCCGTTCTGCCTGCTGGCGAGCCGCAACCCGGCGGCCATCGCCAACGGCCTGTCGGAGCTCGATTACCACGCCGAGATCTTCGACCGCATGGGCTACGGCGGCGGCTGGCATCCCCACGGCGCCCACATCAACATCCATGTCGGCGCCGGCGACCCGGGGGTGGCGGGGTTCCGCGAGACCCTGCCCCGGGCAAGCCAGGTGGCGCGCGACCTCATCACCGTCGAGAACGACGAGAACGTCTTCGGGGTCGAGGCGGTGCTCCAGCTCGCCGACCTCGTGCCGGTGGTGCTCGACCTGCACCATCACTGGGTCCAGAGCGGCGGCGCGTATCTCGAGCCCGACGATCCCCGCATCGCCCGGGTGCGGGAGTCCTGGCGCGGGGTGCGGCCGGTGGCCCATATCAGCGTCTCGCGCGAGGCGGTCTCGGCCGCGTGCGACCCGGACGCCCTGCCCGACTTCCCGGCGCTGCGCGCCGCCGGCCACGCGGTCCGGGACCTCGCCGCCCATTCCGACATGATGTGGAACCGGGCCGTGAACGACCTCGTCGCCCGCCACATGGTCTGGGCCGATTTCGAGATCGAGGCTAAGGCCAAGAACCACGCCTCGACCCAGATCGCCCGGCACATCACCGATCCGGCCCGGGCGGCGCCGATCGCCGCCGAGTGACGGGCGGTCTCGACGCCCCGGACGCGCGGCTGCGCTAGCGCCTTGTTCGCGCATGATGATTTCGGAAAACCGGATTCCCCTTTTCCGCATCATGCGCTAGGCAGCCGGCATGAAGACCGCCGATTGCGACATCCTCATCGTCCCGGGGCTCGGAGGCTCGGACGAGGACCACTGGCAGGCCCGCTGGGCCGGGCGCCTCGCCACCGCGCGGGTGGTCGCCCAGGACGACTGGCACGCGCCGACCCCCGAGGCCTGGTGCGGGCGGATCGCCGAGGCGGTGGCGGCCGCGACCCGGCCGGTGATCCTGATCGCCCACAGCCTCGGCGTCGTCGCCTGCGTCGCCGCGGCGCCGCGCTTCGCCCCGGGGGTGGTGCGCGGCGCCCTGTTCGTGGCCTGCCCGGATGTCGAGGAAGCGCCCGACCTGCCCGAAGCGGTGCGCGCCTTCGCGCCGATGCCCCGGGATCCCCTGCCCTTCCCGTCGCTCCTGATTGCCAGCCGCACCGACCCGTATTGCACCTACGACCGGGCCGACGATTTCGCCCATAGCTGGGGCTCTCTGACGGTCGATGCCGGCGAATCGGGCCACATCAACGTCGCCAGCGGCCACGGGCCATGGCCCGAGGGGCTGATGCGGCTCGCCGGGTTCATGAAGGGGCTGTAGGCGCTGCGCCTCGCGTTAACGCGCCGTTTACCCTCGCGGCCTCCAGTGTCGGCTTGGGCGGTCCTTCGCCCCGAAGGCGCCCCTGGAGAGCACCGTGACGCGTAAAGAGCTTCTGGAACGACTCGACGCGGTCCAGGCCGCCCTCGGCCCCCGGGCCCACATCAACTTCAACAGCTCGCTGTTCAACGACGCCGCGCTCCTGAAGCGCATCGAGGCCTTCGAGGCGAAGGTCGGCGAGGTCGAGAAGCCCAAGGTCGCCGACTACACCGGCAACATGTTCACGCGCATCGCCAATCGCCGCGCCGCCACGGCCGCCGTCAAGTAGCCGTCCGGCCTATCAAGCAGCCGGTCCGGCTTATTTCGATTCGGGCTCTGCCGCGCGCAGCAGCTCGCCCGCCACGTCGGCGAGGCGCGGCGGGGCTTCGCGCACGAAAGGCAGCGGCCGGCAGACATTGAGCGCGGCCAGCCCGAATCGGGCGGTCATCAGCCCGTTCAGCACGCCCTCCCCCAGCTTGGCCGAAACCCGGGCGGCGATCCCGAGCCCCAGCACCTGCTGCATCACGCTCTCGCCCACCGCCATCCCGCCCGTGATGGTGAGATGCGCCAGGGCCGCCCGCGCCAGCCGCAGGAAGCCTAGGAAGCCCGGGCGGCCGCCGTAGATGGCCGCGATCCGGCGCAGCAGCCGGACGGCGGCGAAGACCACGAACGCGACATCAACGATCGCCCGCGGCGACAGTGCCGTCACCGCCGAGACCTGCTTGGCGGCGGTCGCGATGGCGTTGCGCGCCTGCCGGTCGAGGCCGGCCAGCAGCTCGTGCTCGGCCAGCCCGATCCGGTCGTCCACGTCGAGGATCGCGTCGGCGGCGGCGTCGATCCGGGCGCGGCCCGGGGCCAGGACATCGCGGTCGGCGTAGAAGGCCGAGAGCGCCTGCACCACCGCCTGCGCGCCGGTATGGTCGCGGGTGGCGAGCGCATCGACCGCCGATTGCCGCAGCCGCTCGATCTTCCGCTCGCGCCGCAGCCCAGCCAGCTCCCGGACGATGATCGCCAGGAGTGCCAGCCCGGCGAGCCCCAGCAGCGCGAGCGCCACCCAGCCGAGCCAGGGCGCGGCCTGGAACAGGTCGGCGATCATCCGCTCGATCGACAGGCCGATCCCCAGCGAGACCAATCCGCCGGCCGCCGACAGGAACAGCGTCCCCCAGGGCGAGCGCCGGCGCGGCGCCACCGGCACCGCGACGCCGTCGGCCGCATCGACGATCTCGAACGGCTCCTCGACGATCCGGGCCTGCTCCGGCCGGGCCGCGAGCGGCGTCGTCGCCACGCCCGGCCCGGGCGGCGGCTCGGGATTGATCCGGAAGGCGCGGGGTTTTTGGCCTGAGGACATGGCTTACGGCCTCCCGAGAGGGTTTTTCGGTTTTGCCCTCACGGCGGTGGGCTGTTGGAGCCGGTCGGCGTAGATGCGCCGGGTGCGGTCGCCGAGGTGGGCTGCCGGGCCCATCTGTCGGGCCGTGGATCGTCGGCAGGCTTGCGGTCGATGCCTCAACGTCGACGCGTAAGCGGGTGTCCCCTCGCCCCGCTTGCGGGGAGAGGGCCGCGACGACCTCGTCGTCGGCGCGGCGAGGCGGCAGCCGAAGGTGAGGGGGCGGCTCCGAATGAGTCTCATCCGTTCGCGCCCCCTCACCGCCGCTCCGGCTTCGCCTCTCGCTTCCCGCACGGACGACGAGGTCCGTGCGGGCCTCTCCCCGCGCGCGGGGAGAGGGGAACCCGCGCCTCGTCCGGCTCCTGTGGCATCCCGGAAAGCCACCCTCCCCATCACCCGAGCCTGTCGCCGATCAGAAACTGCATCGCCCGGTCGAGGCGGATCTGCGGCAGGTGGCCGGGGCGGCCGAGGCCGTCGGGGCGGATCAGCGGCGGGCGGAAGCGGGGGAAGCGCAGCGAGCCCGGGGCGACGGCGCCTTCCAGCACGGCTTCCGCGCGGGCCGGCAGCTCGCCCGGGAACACCGCGGCCTCGCTCTCACCGTCGAACACCTCGTCGCCCACCGTCTCGCCGGCCTCCGGCGTCCCGGCGACCGCGCGTAAAATCTCGGGGCCGTCATGGACCGTGGTCTCGCGAGTGGCGCGCACGGAGGCGAGCGCCACCGTGCCGACCCGGGCGCCCGCGGCCTCGGTGCGGCGCATCGAGCGGGAGACCAGCAGGCGCAGCAGCGCGTCGAGCCGGTCGTGGCTGGTCTGGTGGAGGTGGTCGGCCTTGGTGGCGGCGAACAGCACTCGGTCGGCCCGGGGCGCGAACAGCTTCGACAGCACCGTATTGCGGCCGATGTTGAGGCTGAGCAAAACCGCGTCCAGCGCCTCCTCCAGCTCGGCCAGGGCGGTGGCGCCAGCGTCCACCGCGGCGAGCACGTCCACCAGCACGATCTGTCGGTCGACCCGCTGGAAATGGTCGCGGAAGAACGGCGTAACGACCTTGGCCTTGTAGGCCTCGAAGCGCCGCTCCATCAGCCCGGCGAGGCTGTCGGGGGCGATGCTGCCGGTGAGATTGTCGAGCGGCGCGAAGGTCAGGGCCGGCGAGCCCGCGAGGTCGCCGGGCATCAGGAAGCGGCCCGGTGGCGTCGTGGCGACCGATTCCGGGCCGGCGCGCAGGGCCGCCAGATAGGCCTTGAACGCGTCGCTGGCCCGCTCGGCGGCGACCTCGTCGAGGGGGCCGTTGGGATCGAAGCCCTTGAGCGCCTCGAGCCACGGCGCCGCCACGGCGCTCCGGCCGGGCCGGCGGGTGCCGTTGATCGTCGCCCGCGACCACGCGGTGTAGCCGGTCTCGATCAGGGCGAGGTCGAGGAGCCATTCGCCGGGATAATCGACCACGTCGAGCATCAGGGTCGCCGGGCCGCTGCGCCAGCCGGCGGCGCGCTCGTAGGCGATCTCCAGGCGGAACTGGCTGATCCGGTCGGTGGAGCGCGGCCAGCGCCGGGCCTCGGTCAGCGTCGCGAAATGCTCCTCGAAGGGAAAGCGCGGCACGTCGTCGTCGGGCTGCGGCACCAGCCGGGCGCGGCGCAGGCGGCCCTCCTGCGCGGGCGCGAAGGCCGGCAGGGCGTGCGCCTCCACGAGGTGGTGGATCAGCGCCGTGGTGAACACGGTCTTGCCCGAGCGCGCGAGCCCGGTGACCCCGAGCCGCAAGGTCGGCTGGATCAGCAGGTCGTGCGAGGCTTCGGCGAAGGCTTTGACGGCCGAGCCGGCGCGTGCGGCAAGGTCGGTCAGGGGCACGGGCGGGCTCGTCGTCTGGGAAAAGAGGCGGGGCACAGGTGGCGCGGTTCGGCCCGAACCGCAAGGCTTGCCCCGGGACCGGGTTTCCAAAGGGCTCAGCCCTTTGGCGGGGTTCGGGGACGGAGCCCCTGAGAGACCCGGGCACTGCCCCGGACCCGCAAAAGGTCGAAGACCTTTTGAAACCATGACTTTACGGGGTGGGCTTCAGGCGCGCGATGGCGGCCTCGACGAGGTCCGGGCTGGCCCGGAGCGTGCCGAGTTCCACCGCCGACATGGCGAGCATCACCGGCGCCAGATTCGGTCGCGGCGCGCCGTCCGGCCCGAATAGGTCGAGGTCGTCGGTCGGCTTCAGCCCGACGCTGCCGCTGATCTTCGCGGCATAGGCCTGGATCCGGACCTCGTCGCCCGTGCAGAGCGGGGCCGGCAGACGCAGGTCGAGGAAGGGCAGTCCGGAGGCGATGGCGGGCAGGAGCGCCGATTCCGCGACCATCCGGTCGGGGCTCGGAACCTTGCGGTCGAGGAGCGCGGCCGGATCCGCGGCGCCGCGGGAGAGCGAAGGTGCCGCCGGGGACGCGATGCCGGCGGCGATGTGGGGCACCGGCTGGAGCGTCGCGACGCGGGACACGCGGGGGGCGGCCGGACGGGCCCCCGCCCGCCCGGCCATCCGGGCGAGTGGGGACCAGGGCTGCACCCGCAGGGCCTTGCCCCGGGCCCGGGACACGCCGCCCGGCCTATGCGAGGCCAGGAAGCGAGCGCGCAGGGTCCGGCCGAGCCCCCGGGGCGCCAGGTTCGCCGAGACCGCCGGCGTGGCGACCCCGGTCGCACCCCCCCTGCCCGCCCGGGCCGGCATCGCGACGCGGCACTCGGAAGGCGCCCAGCGGCGCACGATCGCGAGGGCGTTGCGCCGGTTGTAATCGCGGACGTAGCGGCGCAGCAAACTAGCGGCGGCGTCCGCCCCGTCCGCCATTGTGGCGAAGGCGGTGTGGCCCTCGGCGTCGGCCCCGATCTCCCCAGACCAGCGGGCGGACTTGATGCACCAGCCGTTGTTCAGCCGGACGCAGCGGGCGACGTAGGGCGGGTTCTCGGCGAGCCGGGCGGTCAGCGCCAGGGACCGCGGCAGCAGGTTGTCGCCGGCCTGCGCGTGCCAGTTGGACACCGACCGGGTGGCGGGATCGAAGCGCGGCGGGGCGGCCTCGGCCGGTGCCGCTGCCATCGGTGGCGCGGCCAGCAGCGCAGCCGTGCGATCCTCCACGGCCGGCACGAGGGCCGCCAGCAGCACGAGGGCGTTCAGCAGCACGCGGGCGGGCTCCCACGGTCGCGACCCTCCGCGGAACGGCGCTGCATCACGGGTTCAACACCTTCAAGACCGCCTCGTGGAGGCGCGGGTCGGCCGCCGCGACGATGCGCCCGCCGCCCGCGGCCGGGCCGCCGTCCCAGGCGGTGACGCGCCCGCCCGCGCCCTCGACGATCGGGATCAGCGCGACGATGTCATAGGGCTTCAGGCCGGCCTCGACCACGAGGTCGATCTGGCCGGCGGCGAGCATGCAGTAGGCGTAGCAATCGGTGCCGTAGCGGGACATCCGCACGCGGCCCTCCAGGTCGCGGAAACGGTCGGCCTCCTCGCCGTCCGCGAACAGGCGCGGGTCGGTGGTGGCCAGGATCGCCTGGTCCAGCGCGGCGCAGCGGCGACCGCGCAAGGTGCGCTCGCCCGCCGGGCCGCGCAGGCGGGCGTTGCGGCCGTCGCCGGTGAAGCGCTCGCCAAGATAGGGCTGGTGCATCAGCCCGCGCACCGGCACACCGTTGCGGGTGAGCCCGATCAGCGTGCCCCAGGTCGGCAGCCCGGCGATGAAGGCGCGGGTCCCGTCGATCGGGTCGAGCACCCAGACGCACTCGGCGTCGGTGCGCTCGGAGCCGAACTCCTCGCCCAGGATACCGTGGCCCGGGAAGGTCTGGGCGATCATCCTGCGGAGCACGGTCTCGGCCGCGCGGTCGGCCTCGGTGACCGGATCGAACGGCGCGCCGCCCCGCGCCTTGTCGTCGAGGCCGAACGCGGCACGGAAGAACGGCAGGATCGCCTGGCCGGACGCCTCCGCGAGATCGTCCATGAACCGCCCGAGTTCGACGACGCTCATCGGCCCTGCCCCCTGCTGTGCCCGAGACCCGATAGGGGCCCGACCGGCACGCGACGAAACCGGGGCCGGCCCCCGGCCGTCAAGCCCCGTCGCCCCAAGCTCCTCCGCCTCAAGCCTCAAGCCTCCGCCGGTTCCGGGAGTCGCGCCTCGGCGCCGGCCTCGGGCGCGGCCGTGCCCGCGATATCCGCCTGCACGGCGGCCAGCACCGCTTCGAGGGCCTCGCGCAGGGACGCGACCTGCCCGGACGCCTCGGTCGAGCCTTCCGGCGCGCGCGCCACCCGGTCCGACTGGCCGTTCTGGGCCAGCCACAGGCCGAGCAGGACCGGCACGCCGGGCATCCGTGCCTGCAGCCGCCCGACCAGCCGGCGCAGGTGCGTCGGCTCGCCGTTCAGCGCCAGCGAGACCACGCAGGCCATCCGGGCCGGACCCGGCTCGAACCGCTCGATCCGCGCCGTGGCGGCATCAGAGAACGGCACCGTGCGGACGCCGATGCCGCGCTTCTCCAGGATCTGGGCCAGGATCGCGGCCGCGGCGCCATCGAGGAAGCCGCGTCCGGAGATGCAGAGGACCGCGCCCGCGCGGGTCCAGGCCTCCGGCAGCGCATCCGGGGCCGGGCCGACCGGCATCGGGCTGCAGGCGTGCTCGCCGCCCTCCCCCGTGCTCTCGGCGGTGGCGTCGCCGCGCTCGGACAGGTCGGCGATCAGCTCGCCCAGGGCGGTGCGCATCGCGCCCTTCTGCTGGGCGGTCAGCACGCCCCGCGCCGCGTCGCGGGCGGCGAGTTCGAGGGCCTTCAGCACGACCTCGTCGTAGTAGGACGAGAGCGAGCATTGCTGCAGGATCAGCTCGGCATGGCCCAAAACCTCCTCGGAATCGCCGGCCAGGATGCGCTGGTAGAAGTTCTGCACCGGCGTCAGCGCCGGCCGGTCGCCGAACAGCACGTCCAGGAATTCCAGGTGCTCGACGTGCCGTCCCAGCACCACCAGGCAGACGGTGAGCGGCGTCGAGAGAAGCAGGCCTACGGGCCCCCATAGCCAGGTCCAGAACAGGGCCGAGACCAGCACCGCGAGGGGCGAGAGCCCGGTGGACTGGCCGTACACGATCGGCTCGAACACCTGGCCGGTCAGCGGCTCCAGGATCAGGAACAGGATCGTCACCGCGATCATCATGTTCCAGCCGGGATCGACCGCGGCGGCGAGGGTAATCGGCAGGATCGCCGACAGGAACGCGCCGATATAGGGCACGAACCGCATCAGCGCCGAGAAGATCGCCCACAGCACCGGGTTCGGCACGCCGATGACGTACAGGCCGATCCCGATCACGACCCCGAAGGCGGTGTTGAGGGCGAGCTGCACCACGAAGTAGCGGCTGAGGCGCCCGGCCGCGTCGTCGATCGCCCCGGTGGTACGGTGCAGGTCGCTGGAGCCGGCGAGCCGGATCATGCGGTCGCGCAGGTCCTCGCGCTGCATCAGGACGAACAGCAGCACCACGAAGACGATGCCCACCGTGGCGAGCGGCTGCATAACCGGCGACAGCAGGGTGCCGAGCGTCTCGAGCGGTCCCGGCTGGGTCGCGGTCATCTCGACCAGGACGGGTTTTGGGCCGGGCGCGCCCTGGTCCAGCGCGGACCCTTGCGACGACCCTCGCGACGACCCCTGCGCCGGCTCGGAGGCCGGCGGGGCGGGGCGTGCGGGCTCCTGCCCGCCCGGCGCCTTCGCAGGCTCCTTGCCCGCCTCCGCTTCCTTGCCGCCGGCGTGGAGCGCCCGACCGATATTCGCGACGTAGTCGGTGATGTGGCCCACCGGCGAGGTCCGTAGCCCCTCGATCTTGCGCTCGATGGTGGTGCGGTAGCGCGGGATGTCGCCGGCGAGGTCAGCCGCCTGGATGCCGATCAGCGTCGCCAGGGCGGCCACGATGCCGAGCGTCAGAAGCACGCTCACGCCCACCGCCACCAGCCGCGGCAGGCGCAGGCGCCGCAGGCGGTTCACCAGCGGTGTCAGCACGAAGGAGAGGAGCAGCGCGATCGCGATCGGGATGAAGATCTCGCGGCCGAAATACAGCACCGCCACGATGGTGGCCCCGACCAGGATCGGCGAGGCCATCGCGGCCCGCGGGGTCTCGGCCGCGGCGACGCGCGTGGGACGCGGCGCAACCAGCGCGCGCTCGGGCTGCGCCCCGACCGGGCTTCTCGTTCCCATGCTGCGATCCACGCCCCGAACGCCACAGGCGGGCGCCCACCGGGGTCGCGGGGCCTCGCGGCATGGGAACGGCACGGGGTCGGAAAACGATCCCGCGCGGCTCGCGGATCCGTGAGCGAGGGTTGCAGCTGCCCCGCTTACGCCCCCTGAACCCCGGCCCGGGCCACCTCGCCCACGTCCTTCAACTCGGGGAGAGACCAGCACATCTGCATCACCCGCCTGGCCTGGGCCTCCGGCAGAACCCCGGCGGCGAGGTCGGTGAACTTCGCCTCCAGCTGCGCGTCCGACATCGGCGTCTCGACGCTGCCGATCGCGTGC
Organism: Methylobacterium sp. WL7; assembly: GCF_008040085.1. NCBI lineage: Bacteria > Pseudomonadati > Pseudomonadota > Alphaproteobacteria > Hyphomicrobiales > Methylobacteriaceae > Methylobacterium > Methylobacterium sp. WL7. The sequence continues at coordinate 12,951 of NZ_VRVG01000076.1, forward strand.
TCGATCCGGCGGTGGAAGTTCCGTCCATCGGTGAGCGTCACGGTCATGTCGACCTGGGCGGCGTCGATGCCCGGCGTGATCACCGGCACCACTTTCTGGCGCAAAGCCACCACGCGCGGGTCGTTCACGGCCCGGTCGCTGAACTGCTTCTCGCCGCCCGCGCCCTCCACGAGGGCGATCGCGGCCGCGTGGTAGATGCTGAACTTGCCCTCCAGGCCGGTCTTCGGCGCAGTCTTGCCGGTCAGCTCCAGCACCAGCGGGTGGACCTTGAGGTCGACCCGGGCGATGTCCTCCGGCCGGACGTGGTCCTGGTCGCGGATCTGCACGCCGGCATCGATCGTCGGGTGCATGACGATACCGCAGGCGAACGGCTTGTAGGTGTTGAGCAGGGCCTCGTAGCGGGTGCCGAGGCCGTCGGTGATCTCGGACCAGTCCTGCTTGGTCGAGATGGTGTTGGCCCAGCCGCGCTTGGCCTCGATCATGCCGTCCGAGGAGGTGAAGCCCTTGGCGGCCAGGATCGCCGCGAACAGGCCGTTCGAGGCCGCCCGGCCCGGGTTGAAGCTCTTGTTCATGGAGCCGAACGATTCGCGCAGGCCCACCGGCTGCGAGGCGGCGAGCCCCAGCGCGTAGACCATCTGCTGCTCGGTGAGCCCCATCAGCTTGCCGACGGCCGCAGCGGCGCCGAACGGCCCGCAGGTGCCCGTGATGTGCCAGCCGGCATCGTAGTGGTTCGGGTAGACCGCGTTGCCGATCCGGCACTCGGTCTCGATCCCGACCACCAGCGCGTCGAGGAAGTCCCGGCCCGAGACCGGCTTCATCTGGGCATAGGCCAGGATCGCCGACGCGACCGGGCCGGCTGGGTGGATGATCGTCTTGAGGTGGGTATCGTCGAAGTCGAAGATGTGGCTCGCCACGCCGCTCAGGAAGGCGGCGTTCATGATGTCGAACCGCTCCGACCGGCCGAACAGCCCGGCCTGCGGCGGCCCCGAGAACGGCTGCAGCGCCGAGACCGCCACGTCCACGGTCTCGTGGTGGGAGCCGCCGATCGCCACACCGACCCAGTTGAGGAAGCTGCGCACGCCCTCACGGCGGACATTCTTCGGCAGGGTGTCGTAGGACGAGGCCAGGATCCACTGCGCGAGGATTTTCGTGACGGGCGGCGGCGCCTTGGCGGCCGGCGTCTTCGCGGGCTCGGCGGCCTGCGCGCCTTGCACGGCCGGCGCCGCCAGGGCGAGGCTTGCGGCGCCGATGAGCGAGCGGCGATTGAAAGTCATGGCGTTCTCCCGGGGGCGAGCCGCGCTGGGCCGGCCCTGTTGGTCGACACGATACTGAATAAAATTCGGGTCTGTCAGCGGTTGTCTTTACACGCCGGTGCGGATGAAGCCCCCCTCTCAAGGGAAGCCTTGTGGCCGGCCGTCTCCGTTCGCGCGCTGCCCTTTCCCGGACGCCTCGAACGGTTGTGGAAGGTGATCCGAGACTTAGCGGAGAAAGCGCCGCGCAGCGGCACCTTTCGAACAACACGGACGCTACGCGACGCCTTGCGCCGGGTCCCTGGTCACATTCCGCTGCCGCTGCATGCGCCCGGGAAAGGGTCGCGGTTCTTATGCCGGCCGCGAAGCCGGTCCGCCCTCACACCAGCACCGGAAGCGCGTCCTGCTCGCCGATCCCAAAAACCCGGCGGTAGCGGGCGATCTCGTCCTCCGGTCCCTGCGCCTTGGTGGGGTTGTCGGACAGCTTGACGGTGGGGCGGCCGTTCGCCTCCACGACCTTGCAGACCACCGAGACCGGATCGAGCTTGCCGTCGGGCAGGAGACCCCGAAAGTCGTTGGTGAGCAGGGTGCCCCAGCCGTAGCCGATGCGCATGCGCCCGTGGAAATGGGCATGGATGCGCTCGATCTCATCGATGTCGAGCCCGTCGGAGAAGATCGCGAGCTTGTCCCTGGGATCGTAGCCGCGCTCTTGCCAGAACCGGATCACCTCCTCGCCACCCGCGATCGGGTCCTTCGAATCGATGCGGATCCCGGTCCAGTCGCTCACCCAGTCCGGGGCGTTCGCCAGGAAGCCGGTGGTGCCGTAGGTGTCGGGCAGGATGACCCGCAGGTTGCCGTCGTAATCCTCCTGCCAGTCGGCCAGCACCGCGTAGGGCGCGGCGGCAAGCGCCGCGTCGTCCTCGGCGAGCGCGGCGTAGACCATCGGCAATTCGTGGGCGTTGGTGCCCACGGGCTCGACCTCCTGCCGCGCTGCAATCAGGCAGTTCGAGGTGCCCAGGAACGCCGCGCCCAGACCCTCGGCCATCGCCTGCACGCACCAATCCTGCCAGAGGAAGCCGTGGCGCCGCCGCGTGCCGAAATCCGCCACCGACAGGTCGGGCAGCTTCTGGAGCCGCTGGATCTTCTCCCAGACTCGGGTCATCGCCCGGGCGTAGAGCACCTGAAGGTCGAGCTTGCCGAGGCCCCGCAGCACGGCGCGCGCCCGCAGCTCGTTCAGGATCGCCAGCGCCGGGACCTCCCACATCGTGGTCTCGATCCAGGGGCCGTGGAAGGTCAGCTCGTACTGGCCGTCATGGACGGCGAGTTCGTAGTCCGGCAGCTGAAAACCCTCGAACCACGCCACGAATTCCGGGCCGAGGATCCGCCCCTGGCCGCGGAACACGTTGCCGCGCAGCCAGGTCACCTCGCCCTTGCTGAGCCGGAGGCTGCGGGCATGGTCGAGTTGCTCGCGCAGCAGCCCGGCATCGACCTCGTCGGCGATGCGGATGCGCTTCGTGCGGTTGGTGATCCCGAAGGTGGTGTCGATCTGCGGATGCCGGCGCAGGATCGTCTGCGCCATCAGCAGCTTGTAGAAATCGGTGTCGAGCAGGGACCGCACGATCGGGTCGATGCGGAAGCTGTGATCGTAGACCCGCTTCGCCAGATCAATCATGTTTTTCGGACTCGTCCGCACGTCTCGCGGCGCAGAGCGCATGCCGGGCGCGGCTACGTCAAGAAGAGGGGCGGCACGTCCCCACGACGCGCCGCCCCGATACCCACGTCGCCAGATCCAAAAAAATCAGGCGAGGTCGACCTTCTTGGTCTCGGTCTTAGGGCTCTCGCCGGTGAGCGAAGCCTTCACGTAGCCGTAGAGGTGCAGCATCGTGCTGTTGGGGCTGTCCCAGTACTCGCCCTTCTCCGGGTGGACGCGGATCAGCGCGACTTCAGGATCGTTCTTGCCGTTGGGGAACCAGGTCTTCAGGCTCTCATTCCACTTCTCGTCGATCTTGGCCTGATCGCGCACGATCTCGGCCTTGCCGGCCACCGAGACGTAGGTCTGGCTCGACGGGTCGGAATAGGCCAGGTTGATCTGGTTGTCCTTGCTGATCTCGGCCGTCTTGGGCGAGTGCAGCTTGGTGAAGAACCACAGGTCGCCGTTCTCGTCGGCGTCGTTGTTCCACATCGGGCGGCTGTTGAGCGTCCCGTCGGCGTCGACGGTGGTCATCATGGCGATCTTCACGTCCTTGACCAGCTCGAACAGCTTTTTCGCGCCCTCGTGGTCGCGGTGGTTGCCCTGATGCATGAAACCGATCTCCTTAGCTTGTCGCCGACGTGGCGTTCGAGGCGCGCGAGCGGCCCCCTCCTGGGAGACCCCGCCCGCAAGTCGCCTCGACAACGGGCGAAGGCCCGCTTGGTTCAGGAGGTTTCGGGATGGTAGCGAACGGGCGGTGGCGAGCCCGCCTGGGCCTGGCGGCGCTCATCGGATCGATCTGGCTGGCGGCCGCGCCGGCCTGCGCCGAGGTGCGGTTCGGGCCAGGTGTCCGGATCGGCGGCCACGATTTTTCGGGGCGCCGTGCTGGCAGCGTCCATATCGAACGGGTGAAGCGCCTGCGCGGGCCGCTCGGATGCCGTCGTGTCCGCCACGGATTCTACCGACGCGGCGACGGCAGCGCGATGCGAGGGCCGATGGAGGAATGCAATCTCATTGCGCTTCCACCGGGGCGGCGGTGAGGCCGACGGGCACGACTCACGAATCGCTAAACAGCGTCTCGATCTCGGCCATCGGCTTGAAAAGACGGCGGGGCTGATCCGGAAGCCGAAGACAATCATGGCGTTCGTAGAACGAGACCGCTGCTTCATCCTTCGCGTCGACCACCACCGCCAGGGAGGCCGTCTCGCTTCTGAGGCAGCGCAGCAGCGCATCCAAGCGGAGAAGCGTGCCGAACCCCGTGCCGCGCCGTGTCGCGTCGACCGCCAGCCGGCCGAGCAACGTCGCCGGCAGGACGGGGTAGCGCGGCAGTTTCCTGACGAATTCCGCCGGCAATTCGGTGGCCCGGATCGCGGTGTTGGCGAGCGTATAAAAGCCCAGGATGGTGGGTTCCGGAGGCTCTAGCAGGACATACGGGGCCGCCACCCGGCGGCGCGCATCCTGACCGGCCTGCGAGCGGAGATAGCGATCGAGGGCATCGACGCCGCACGCGAAGCGGGATCGCTCGTGCCGACCGGCATCGAACAGCTCGATGATCGGTCTTGCGCCGACGGTCACGTCTTGGAGCCACCGATCAGCGTTCGGTAAGTGGCGACGCGATCCAGCATCCGCGCACTGGGTTCGCGCGGCGCGAGGAGCGCCTCCACGAAGGCGCGGGAATCCCGAACGCTGAGCTGGATTACCTCATGCTCCGCGATGGTGCGTTTGGCGGCATCCTGGACGCTCGCGAGGACGAAGTCGGTGATGCTGCGTCCTTCGAGCGCTGCGGCATGCGCGACGAGGGCCTTCTGCTCCGCCGTCACGCGGGCCTCCAACCGATCGGCCCGTCGTCGGTTCTTCGGACTGCCTTCCGACCGTCGAGCGTCGCGCATCGCCACCTCCGTACCAACCTGGAATGTACGGCCGGTGGCCGGCAATTTCGAGAGAAAACCGCTACGCGTCGCAGACAGTGGAGGGGCTCGATAGCCAGGGCGGGGTCTGGCGTTCTCGCCGGGCTTGGTTACATGCAGCGGGAACGAGACCTGCTTTCCCCCGGTGGAGGACGATTTGGCGATTACCCGCGACGACGTGCTGCGCGCGCTCCAATCCGTCACCGTCGATGCCGCCGGCACCACCCTGCCCGGCTCCGGGCGGCTCTCTCAGGTCGTGGTCGATCCCAACAACCGGGTGATGTTCTCGATCTTGGTCGATCCGAGCGAGGCCGAGCGGTTCGAGCCGGTGCGGCGGCAGGCGGAGGGGCGCATCCTGCAGATGCCGGGCGTCTCAGGCGTGTTCGCGAGCCTCACCTCCGAGCGTGGCCCTGGCATGCCTGCGCAGAGCGACGCCGCGCCCCGCCCGGTGACGCCGCCGCCGGTCGCGCCGCCGCGGCCCGGCGCGCCCCCGAACCAGGGTCCGCAGATCGCCGGCGTGCGCCACATCGTGGCGGTCGCCTCCGGCAAGGGCGGCGTCGGCAAGTCCACCACCGCTTGCAACCTCGCGCTGGCCCTGCAGGCGCAGGGGCTGAAGGTCGGCCTGCTCGATGCCGACATCTACGGGCCGTCCGTGCCGAAGCTGTTCGGCCTGTCGGGCAAGCCGACCGTGGTCGACAACAAGTCCATGGAGCCGATGGTCGGCTACGGGCTGAAGGTCATGTCGATCGGATTCCTGATCGAGCCCGAGACGGCGATGATCTGGCGCGGGCCGATGGTGCAGTCGGCCATCACCCAGATGCTGCGCGACGTGCTGTGGGGCGAGCTCGACATTCTCATCGTCGACATGCCGCCCGGCACCGGCGACGCCCAGCTGACCATGGCCCAGGCGACGCCGCTCTCGGGCGCCGTGATCGTCTCGACGCCCCAGGACCTCGCGCTGATCGACGCCCGCCGGGGCGTGACCATGTTCAAGAAGGTCGCGGTGCCGATCCTCGGTGTCATCGAGAACATGGCGACCTTCGTCTGCCCGAATTGCGGCCACGCCTCGCACATCTTCGGGCATGGCGGCGCCCGCATCGAGGCGCAGCGCCTCGGCGTGCCGTTCCTCGGCGAGGTGCCCCTCGACATGACCATCCGCGAGACCTCGGATTCCGGCCGGCCCGTGGTGGCGACCGATCCGGACGGACCCCACGCCAAGGTCTACCGCGACATCGCCGCGTCCCTGTGGGCGAACCTCTCGGGCGCCCCGGCCGGGCGCACCGCGCCGAGGATCGTCATCGAGTAGGTGTTTCCCGGTGGATCGCCCGCACCTCCTGGGCCTGATCCTCGCCGGCGGCCTCGGCCGGCGGATGGGCGGGGTCGACAAGCCACTGATGCTGATGGGCGGGCGGACGTTGCTGGAGCGCGTCGCGGAGAGGCTCGCCCCGCAATGCGGCGCCGGTCTGGCGTTAAGCGCCAACGGGGATCCGGATCGGTTCGCCGGGTTTCCGGGGCCGATCCTGCCCGATCCCGTGCCGGGGCTCCCGGGTCCCTTGGCCGGCCTGCTGGCGGGTCTGGACTTCGCCGCCGTGCGGCACCCGGACGTCACCCATGTCCTGAGTGTGCCCGGGGATGCCCCATTCCTGCCGGGCGATCTCGCCACGCGGCTCGAACCGGCCCTGCGGGACGCGCCGATCGCCCTCGCCGCCTCGGGCGCGCGCGCGCACTACACGGTGGCGCTCTGGCCGGTCGGGCTGCGGGCGGATCTGCGCCGCGCCCTGGTGGAGTGGGACGAGCGGCGGGTCGGGGCGTTCATCGCGCGCCACGGCGCGGCGACCGTCTCCTGGCCGACGGAGCCCCTGGATCCGTTCTGCAATCTCAACTCGCCCGACGACATGGCGGCTGCCGAGGCCGCGATCCTGGCCGGCCTCGGGCGCGGCTGAGCTCGGCCTCAGGCCAGGCGCGCTTGCCAGCGTGGATAGAGGATGCCGAGGGCGAGGCCCCCGAGGACGAGACCGGCCGCGCCGAGCTTCCAGCCCGGCAGCGTCTCACCGAGCCAGACGGCGGATCCGGCCATCCCGAAGACCGGTACCAGCAGCGCGATCGGGACGATGCGCGCGGCGGGGTGGCGGGAGAGCAGCCATCCCCAGACGGCGTAGCCGAACAGGGTATTGCCCACGGTTTGCCAGATCACCGCCCCCCAGGTCGCCGCATCGGCATTCTGGAGGCCGGCGCGGATCGCATCCCAGCCTTCGAGCAGGAAGGACAGCGCGAAGAGCGGCGGCGCGGAGAACAGGCTGGCCCAGACCACGTAGGGCAGCATCGCGCGGACGCCGCTGCGCTTCGCCGCGATGTTGCCGCCGGCCCAGCTCGCCGCCGCGAGGACGATGAGGCCGAGGCCAAAGGGCGTCGTGGCCCCGTCGGCATGCAGCGCGATCACGCCGATGCCGGCCGCCGCCAGTGCCAGGGCGGCCCATTGGTAGCCAAGGACCCGCTCGCCGGTGATCCAGATCGACAATCCGATCGTGAAGAACACTTGGACCTGGATCACCAGCGATGCGAGGCCGGGGGTGATGTGGCCGCGCATGGCGATGAACAAGAGCCCGAACTGCCCGGCCCCGATCAGCAGCCCGTAGGCGGCGAGATTGCGCCAGGTGACGTTGGGCCGGGGCATGAGGAACACGCCGGGGCACGCCGCCAGCGTGAAGCGCAGCGCCGCGAACAGCAGCGGCGGCAAGTGGTCGAGCCCGATCCGGATCACCACGAAGTTGGTGCCCCAGACGGCGACCACCGCGACGGCGAGGCAGAGGTCCCGAAGCGGAAGCGTGGCGGTTTCCATGGCGCGGCAACCTCACAGGCCGCGCGCGTCTTGCCAAGGGACAATCGTCCCATCGTTACGCGGACGTGTCCGCCCGGGCGGGCGGACACGTCCGGTCGTTTCAGGCCGCTTCGCCCACCGTCGCCTTGACGATCTTGTCCGGGGAGCGCGGCGGCTCGCCCTTGTTGATCGTGTCGACCACGTCCATGCCGTCCACGACCTTGCCCCAGACCGTGTACTGCTTGTCGAGGAAGCGCGCGTCGTCGAAGCAGATGAAGAACTGCGAGTTCGCCGAATGCGGGAAGTTTGTGCGGGCCATCGAGCAGGTGCCGCGCACGTGCGGCTCGGCGTTGAACTCGGCCTTCAGGTCCGGCAGCTCGGAGCCGCCCGAGCCGGTGCCTGTCGGGTCGCCGGTCTGGGCCATGAAGCCGTCGATCACCCGGTGGAACGGCACGCCGTCGTAGAAGCCCTGGGCGGCCAGCGTCTTGATCCGCTCGACATGGCCCGGGGCGAGGTCGGGGCGCAGCCCGATCACGACGCGGCCCTTGGTGGTCTCGAGGATGAGGTTTTCGGTGTCGGCCATGGTGGGTCCTTCCTGTTGGTGAGAATGTAGCGGCGCCCACCCGATCCGGCGAGCGCGGCGAAACGGTCAGGCCGGCGGCCGGTAGACGAACCGCAGGGCCACCGGCCGCCCCGCGATCGCCCGGCCGAGGCCCGGGGTGATCCGCGCCGGCATACAGCCGGCGAGCGCGTCCAGGATCGACCGCACCAGGCTGCGGCGCCGGCCGGCCTGGAAACCCGCCGCGTAGGTGATGCGCGGGGGGCCGATCAGGCTGCCGTCGCGCCGAAGCGACAGCCGCGCGGTGATCTCGATATCGGCAGCCCCGGCGTTGGGTCGCCCCAGCCCTGCCGGCGGCTGCCAGCAGGCCGCCAGCACCGGGTAGAGCTCGGCCAGGGTGTCGGCCGCCCGGGCCGGCCGATGCGCGAGCGGCACCGCGACGGTGCCCCGCAGGGTCTGCGGCAGACTCAGCGGATAACCGCCGCCCGGCGCGTACGCGAAGCCGCCATAGACTGAGCCGTCATCATAGGCGCGCGCCGTCGCCGGGGCGAGGGCGAGCGCGCCGAGGATGGCCAGCCGGTGCCACATCGGCGAGAGGCTACTTGGCCTTCTCGGCGAGCGTCATGCGGACGATCTTGTCCGGGTCCTGCACGGCGCCGCCCGGGGCACCGGGGGCGGCCTTCTTGATCCTGTCGAGCACGTCGAGCCCGTCCGTGACGTTGCCCACGACAGTGTACTGCTTGTTCAGGAACGGCGCGTCGCCGAGGCAGATGAAGAACTGCGAGTTGGCCGAGTTCGGATCCGACGAGCGGGCCATGCCCACGGTGCCGCGGCGGAACTCGGCCGTCTGCGAGAACTCGCCCGGGATGTTCGGCAGGCTGGAGCCCCCGGTGCCGTTGCCCTTCGGGTCGCCGGTCTGGGCCATGAAGCCGTCGATCACCCGGTGGAATTTTAAGCCGTCGTAGAAGCCCTGGCCGACCAGCGTCTTGATCTGCTTGACGTGCTTCGGGGCGAGGTCCGGCCGCAGCATGATGGTGATGCGCCCGTCCTTGGTGTCGAGAAAGACCGTGTTGGCGTCGGCGGCCCGGGCGGCCGGGACGGAGCCGAGCGTGAGGGCGAGCGCGAGGAGGGCGTGGCGGCGATTCATCGGGTTCCTTCCAGAAAGGTCAGAGGATCAGGCTGTGGCGGCGAAGCGCTGCCGGAGGCGGTCGGCGACGGCCGCCGGCACGAAGGGCGAGACATCCCCACCCATGCCGGCGATCTGGCGCACCAGCGTCGCGGTAATCGGGCGCGCCTGCGTCGAGGCGGGCAGGAACACGGTCTGCACCTCGGGCGCCATGGCGCCGTTCATGCCCGCGAGCTGCATCTCGTAGTCGAGATCCGTGCCGTCGCGCAGGCCGCGGATGAAGATCGACGCCCCGCAGCGCCGGGCCGCCGACACCGCGAGGTCGGCGAACGTCGCGATTTCCAGCGTCGCCCCCTCGGCCTGCGCCACCGGTCCGCAGGTCTCGGCGAGCAGGGCGGCGCGCTCCTCGGCCGAGAACAGCGGCGCCTTGCCGGGATGGACGCCGATGGCGATCACGAGGCGGTCCACCAGCCGGCAGGCTTGGCGAACCACGTCGAGATGGCCGTTCGTGACCGGATCGAACGAGCCGGCGTAGAGGGCGGTGCGGGTCATCGCGGCCCGACCTAGAGCATTTTTGCGCGGGACGGAACCTCGGGGTGTGCGGGCCGAAGCCCTCACACCTCGTCGGTGCCGCCGTCTGTGCCGCCCTCGGAGCCGTCCTCCGGGCCAGCCTCGATGCCGTTCTCCAGGCCGGCCTCGGCGCTGCCCTCGTCCTCGCCCACGATGTGCTCCACCGATACGACCTTCTCGTCCTTGGCGGTGTTGAACACGGTGACGCCCTGCGAGGCGCGGCCGACGATGCGGATGTCGTCCACCGGCACGCGGATCAGCTGGCCGCGGTCGGTGACCAGCATGATCTGGTCCGTCGCCTCCACCGGGAAGGAGCCCACGAGGCTGCCGTTGCGGTCGTTGACCCGCATGGCCGTGATGCCCTTGCCGCCGCGGCCGGAGGTCCGGTACTCGAACGACGAGGAGCGCTTGCCGTAGCCCCGCTCGGACAGGGTGAGCACGTATTGCTCGGCCCCGCCCATCTCGGCGTAGCGCTCCTGCGAGATCGCGGCGGCCTCGGTGCCGTCCTCGGCCTCGACCTCGGCGCCCTCCTCCACCTCGCCGGTGACGGCGCGGCGCATCTTCAGGTAGCCGGTCCGCTCCTCGGCGCTGGCGTCGAAGGCGTTCAGGATCGTCATCGAGATGACCCGGTCGTCCTTGGCCAGCAGGATGCCGCGCACGCCGGTCGAGTCGCGGCCCTTGAACACGCGCACGTCCTCCACGGGGAAGCGGATGCACTGCCCCATCGCGGTCGTCAGCAGCACGTTCTGGTCCGGCCGGCAGATCTCGACATGGACGATGTGATCGCCCGGATCGAGCTTCATGGCGATCTTGCCGTTGCGGTTCACCTGGACGAAGTCCGACAGCTTGTTGCGCCGGACGTTGCCGCTGGCGGTGGCGAACATGACGTCGAGCGTCTCCCAGGACGCCTCGTCCTCGGGCAGCGGCATGATCGTGGTGATGCGCTCGGAGGTGTCCTGCAATTGCAGGATGTTCACCAGCGCCTTGCCGCGGGCGTTCGGGGCGGCCATCGGCAGGCGCCAGACCTTCTCCTTGTAGGCCTGGCCCTGGCTGGAGAAGAACAGCACCGGCGTGTGGGTGTTGGCCACGAACAGGCGGGTGACGAAATCCTCGTCGCGGGTCGCCATGCCCGAGCGGCCCTTCCCGCCCCGGCGCTGGGCCCTGTAGGTCGAGAGCGGCACGCGCTTGACGTAGCCGGCATGGGACACGGTCACGACCATGTCCTCGCGGGCGATCAGGTCCTCGTCCTCGACACTCGAATCGTAGTCGACGATCTCGGTCCGGCGCGGGGTGGCGAATTGCTGCCGGACCTCGATCAGCTCGTCCGTCACGATCGCCTGGATGCGGGCGCGCGAGCGCAGGATGTCGAGATAGTCGGCGATCTCGTCGGCGAGCGATTTCAGCTCGTCCCCGACCTCGTCGCGGCCGAGCGCGGTGAGGCGCTGCAGGCGCAGGTCGAGGATGGCGCGGGCCTGGGTCTCGGACAGGCGGTAGGTGCCATCCTCGGCGACCCGGTGGCGCGGGTCGTCCACCAGCGCGATCAGCGGCGCGATGTCGTGGGCCGGCCAGTCGCGCGCCATCAGGGCCTCGCGGGCCGTGTTCGGATCCGGCGAGGTGCGGATCAGGCGGATGACCTCGTCGATGTTGGCGACCGCGATGGCCAGCCCGCACAACACGTGGGCGCGCTCGCGGGCCTTGCCGAGCAGGAACTTGGTGCGGCGGGAGACGACCTCCTCGCGGAAGTCCACGAAGGCCTGGAGCAGGTCCTTCAGGTTCATCAGCTCCGGCCGGCCGCCGTTGAGGGCGACCATGTTGCAGCCGAAGGAGGATTGCAGCGGCGTGAACCGGTAGAGCTGGTTCAGCACCACCTCAGCCATGGCGTCGCGCTTGATCTCGACCACGATGCGCATGCCGCTGCGGTCGGATTCGTCGCGCAGGTCCGAGATGCCCTCGACCCGCTTCTCCTTCACCAGCTCGGCGATCTTCTCGACCAGCGTCGCCTTGTTCACCTGATACGGGATCTCGGTGAAGATCAGCGCCTCGCGCTCCTTGCGCAGCTCCTCGACATGCGACTTGGCGCGCATGATCACCGAGCCGCGGCCGGTGGCGTAGGCCTGCCGGGTGCCGGCGCGGCCGAGGATCATCCCGCCCGTAGGGAAGTCCGGCCCGGGGACGATCTCGGTGAGCTGCTCGATGGTCAGCCCGGGATCGCCGATCAGCGCCACGCAGGCGTCGATCAGCTCACCCAGATTGTGCGGCGGGATGTTGGTCGCCATGCCGACCGCGATGCCACCGGCGCCGTTGGCCAGGAGATTCGGGAACCGGGCCGGGAGGACTTTTGGCTCCTCCCGCGATTCGTCGTAGTTCGGCTGGAAGTCGACGGTGTTCTTGTCGATGTCGGAGAGCAGTGCGGTGGCGGGCTTGGCCAGGCGCGATTCGGTGTAGCGCATGGCCGCCGGCGGATCGCCGTCGACCGAGCCGAAATTGCCCTGCCCGTCGATGAGCATCAGGCGCATGGAGAAGTCCTGCGCCATCCGCACCAAGGCGTCGTAGATCGATTGGTCGCCGTGCGGGTGGTACAGACCGATCACGTCGCCCACGATGCGGGCCGACTTGACGTATTTCCGCTCCGGCAGGTGCCCGGATTCGAAGGCGGAATAGAGGATGCGCCGGTGCACCGGCTTCAGGCCGTCGCGCGCGTCGGGAAGCGCGCGGCTCACGATCACGCTCATGGCGTAATCGAGGTACGAGCGGCGCATCTCGTCGGTGATGGAGACGGGGCGAATGTCGCTGGCGGGCGGGGGAGCGCCAGTCGGATCGGTCTCGGCCAAGGAAGTATCCGTTATCGGGCCCGGAGGGGCGGTGCTGGCGACCGTCCGGATGGCGCGCGGGGCGCCCGGACGGCCTTGCGGAACAGCAGTGATATCAGGTGGTTAAATAAGCTTTTCCGGGCCCGGACACAAGGCCGCGCCCCGGCTCGATCCGGCCGGGGCGCGCGCTGCCCGCGTCAGTAGAACGTCGGGTGCCGCGGGCCGAAATGCCGGCGATACGCGACGGGGCGCCGGTGCCAGTGATGGCGGTGCCAATGGTGGCGGCGGTGCCAGTGATGGCGCCGGTGGTGCCAGTGCCGCCGCCAGTGCCAGTGGCGCCGGTAATGCCACCGGGCGAGCTGCACCGTCGGGGCGGGGGCTGCCGCCTCGGCGGTCGCCGGGACCGGCAGGGGCGCCGCGCGCGCCGGGGCGTCGGCGAAGCCCCCGATCAGCGCAGCGAGCAGGACCAGGATAGGCCAGGGTCGCATCGTCTCTCTCCCGTTTGAGGACCCGGAGCGTCCAGCCGATCCGGGCCGGCGCGATCCGCGCGCCGTCGGCAGGAACCGCCAAGGTCGGCAAACGGTTCGATCCGGTCTGACTGCGCAGACGGTTGGGCCCTGCTGTCCCGGTTCCCTTGCGCCGGCCACCGGAAAGCCCACCTCGGTCGGAAGCACC
>NZ_VRVG01000077.1:0-25693 GCF_008040085.1 Methylobacterium sp. WL7
AACACATATGAAACAATAGCAGGGCTGTACGAAAAAATCGAAATTGTTTCATCTTCCGCCATTCTTCACGAGTTCGACAACACTCTATTTTTTACCACTTGAGTCTCGTTGAACAGCAATGTCCTGTTTCCATAGCCTCGACCCCGAAGGACTCACTAAAGTTGCGATCGCATCGCCGACATGTTCGCGTACGCCGCTTCCGCTCCTCGGGGAGCAAAACATTGATCCATATTGGCTTGATCGACATCTTGAAGCAAAGTCCCATATTCCTTCCCTCGGGGGCTACAGCTTTGCGCGTGGCTGTGCTGGTCCACACGGGTTTATATTGACTCCGGGACGGCAGATTGTTGAGAGCCCAGATGTTGTTGTAAGCAGATGGTTGAAAGATCGCATTGAGGAACAGATAGCTGCTTGCGATGAGAACAGCGCTGTTTTTCGTGCTCTGCGCGGCGGGGGAGAAAACGTACGTTTTCCAGGCACTCTCGTCCATGCTATAAAGCCTGGCTGGCAAGTTTATGGGCACTGGCTTGTTGACATACTGCCGGCACTTTGGATGTACAGGCGGCTGCAAATCCATCGCCCGATGCTGTGTAACGGTGCAAAGATTTTACTGCCGCGTGGCATACCAAATTGGGCTCTTTCACTAGCGGAAATGGCCGTTAATCTTCATGAGGAAGAGTGCGTCTTCTTCGATGAACAGAGAGAACTAATGCATCCGGAGATGCTGATCGTTCCATCCCTCCTCCGCATTGAAAATGGATTTTCGGAAATATTTAACGACCTTATTCAAAATTGCGTACGGAGATTCGGCCACCTTAGAAATGGACATCCGAGAAGGATCTTCGTTTATCGGGGCAGCAGAGGCTCTTTCATGCCACGGCACGTCGTAAATGAAGAGGATCTCGTTCGTGCTGCAGTAGAATTCGGTTTTGTAGCCGTCGATCCCGCCGCTCTGCCGTGGCCGGAACAGGTGGCGCTATTCGCTGGAGCTGAAGCTATCATTGGGCCATTCGGTAGCGGGATGCATAATACAATTTTTTCTTCCCACCGCGCCGTAAGCTTGGTCCTGACAAATAGTAATATGAATTGGATTCAGAGTGGGATCTCTGCCTTGCGGCAGCAAACCATGTCGTATCTTTGGCCGGATGACGAGAACCACGATGCAAATCAACATACGTATCGTTACGACCTAGAACGCTTTAAAGATAAGGTACGAGAAATGGTAGCTTTTTTAGAAGCTAAGCGCGAGCAGGAGACGTATATAACTTCGGCATGAGGCCACGACCGACTAGCCCGGGAGCATTCCTGAATAAGGCAATACGTGGTCCCATCCTGATTACCGCGCTGCAGTTTACCATCGGGCGCGTGATCAACGGCCTGAGCAGTGCCGAGTGCCGCCGCATCCGCCAGGAACAGAGCCGGCCGCTCGTCGAGGACCTGCACGTATGGCTGCAGGACAAGCGCGTCGCATTCTCGCGCTCGGCATCGGTCGCCAAGCCGTTCGACGACATGCTCAAGCGCTGGGACCGGTTTGCCGCCTTCCTCTATAATGGGCGCATCTGTCTCTCGAACAACGCCGCGGAACGTGGCCTGCGGGGCTTCGCCACGACGAGATCATTGTACCATCCTTGCTTAATGCTTGAGAACATTGCGATCCAGTTTTCGCTATAAAAAGGACATGGACGCTCTACTCGGCGGATCGCTTCCGTCACCACCTCCCGTTGCAGGTCACGGGTCGGATCTGGTAGGGCGCGCAGAGAACCACCTGCTCGGTAGCCAGTACGCTGCTCCGGCTCAGGCGTCGGATCCGTTGGTGTGTCACGTCAAGCTTGGTCGCGGCCCCGGGCATCGTCAGCCAGTCGCCGTTCCCGCGGTGGATTGGCGGACGTAGACGACAGCCTTGCGCCGCAGCACCGCTGGCGGGAGCAGCTCAGCCGCGCTCGACGGGCCGCTCCGTGATCGCGACATCGGCGGCTTCCAACAGTAGCTTGGCAAAGAGGGTCAGCGCCCGGCAGCGCTCCGCTGCGTCGATCGCGGGAAGCTTAGTGGCGTCGAGAGTCACGCGCAACGGCTGTGTGCCTGGACGTGTGGGCTTCGTCCTCATGGGGCTTCTCCCGATCAACGATCACGTCGCCGGCAGAGCTTCGTACAGAACGAAGGGCGCTGAGGAGTCCGTGCAGATCGTCAAGGGCGTCGCGCGACGCCCGAGGGGAGCCGAGAACCGTGCGGGCGCAGACGACAGGATCCAGCATCCAGGCCCGGGCGGTGACCACGGTGTCGGTGGAGGTCGCGACGTAGGTCAGCCACCGACGCGCCGACGTTCGTGAAAGAGCGCGCGAACGGATTGACCGAACAGGGGGTGCCATCGGTAGTGAGCGACAACTTCCTGCCCGACATGGGCAGAATGATCCAGGGATGGCATTGAACCGGAAAGCGTGGCTGTTTGCCGGCTCTGGGCACCGTTCAGGTCGCGCCGCCGCGATACCAACGCTGATCGCGAAGGCGAAGCTCAGGCTTGGTTCGCTAATCTTGTCCCTGCCAAGCCTAACAAGCTGGATGCAGTGGAAGGCGGGGTCACTGTCTTTGATTCCGTATGCTAAGCCGCGTCGCAACCGATGTCTGCGTCACGATGGTGAGTCCTGCGGCTCCGCGAACGATCAAGCTGCCACGCGTTGCCCTCTAACGCCGTGGTCGGGTCCTCTACAACGCCGCCGAGAGCGGTCTGCGTTCCTCCGCGGTCCAGATCCCTATCGCGGGGGCTGTACGGATATCGTCGTAGGTTAAGCTCCCGGCACGATAAGCTGATCATATCAGAAGTTTGCCTTTCACTCGAACGTCTCGAACCGGTGGTCTGTCGAATAATGAGCGTGCATCACTTCCTCGTCGCCGCTGCGGCGCTCTTCACCACCGTTCTGCCGGCGCGCGCGGATCAGATCCTCGGGTTCGGCCGGATCGACAACGGTGGGCGCGTCATGTTCGGCGGACCCAAGCTCGACGGCTACCAGAACGACAAGTTCACCTCCCAGCCAAACGCGATCCAGATCCGGGGATCAACCTCGACCGGCGAAATGCCAGGGGCGAGCGCAAAGGCGTCTGGAGGAACTTATGGGCGCCCGCTGGGCGACTGGCTCGCCACCACGCAATTCAATGTAGCGACGATTTCCGCACTTCGCGCTTGGCCCGCAGCGGCCCTTGTGGGCGGCGCAGAGGTCAGAACCTCGGGCTATTACGCTGCCGCCGACCGAGGCGGAGCAGAGTATCTGTGGTCGGCGACCTCGGCTGCGGCGGACGATGGGTGCCTGGTTATTGCGCCAACCGGTTTGACCGATCCCGGTCGCTGGCTGCGTCAACTTCCTAACGGCAGCGACATTTCGCTTCTGACGTGCGGCGTGGTGGCTGATTATGATTTCGGTTCCGGAACCGGCACAGACAACACCGCGGCGTTGCAAGCCGCCGTGTTCGCCGCGCAGTCACCCGCCTCGCAAGGCGAAGGCTACCGTCTCACTGTTCCCTCGGGCGCTATCCTAAGCGGTGGCATCACCGTGGCTGGTCAGGTCGAAGTGGTTGGGGCGGGGTCAGCGAGCAGCGTGTTTGTTTTAAAATCAGCCTCGAAGTCAGCAATGTTTATTATAAAAACCTCGGCAAAGTATAATTACACGAATGATGGTCACCCGGCCGCCGCAATGCATTTTTCTAAGTTCCGGATAGCGGGGCAGGCGGGAGTAGGCGGCAATACCGGCGCTCACGGGTTTGACTTCGTCTCCGGGGGTGCGATCCCTGCATGGGTCCGGCTCGATGATATCACCGCCTATAACCTGAGTGGTTCTGGCGTTCACGCCAACGGCTTCTCTGGATTTGCGGAGTTTACACGCTCTTCATTCATTGGAAACGCGAAGTATGGCACCGATACCGGCTCTACTGCTGACTGGCGTTACATCGACTGCGACTGGGGAGGGAACACCTCTGGAAACTTCCGGTCACAGCACGACGTTCAGATGACGCTCTACAACCCAAATATTTCCGGGGCAGGCGGGTATGGTGCCGAAATATTTCAGTCCGACTTGAAGGTTTCGGGCGGCTCGATTGACCTTAATAACAAGAGCGGTATCAGATATGTGTCCGATCCGAAGGGCGTTTATCGCCTTGTTTTGACAGGCGGCTTCAGTTTCGGCGGCAACGGCCGAAGTGCGACCAACAGATATCATGATCTTGAAATCCACGGAAGCGGAACTGGAGTACTGTTATCTGGTGCCCGCTTTTCGCACAAACCGCATACACAGGATGTCTCATCAGAAATTACAAACAACATTTACATTGATCCAGATTCAACTGCATCTATCCTAGAGAACAGTAACCAGTTCGCCGGCGGGTCAATTGCTTCGCAGGGCGTGACTAACGCGCCCAATCGGTTCGGGGCGGCGTTCACGCCTTACACGCCGAGTATGCTGGCGTCCGGTGCCTCAACGTTCGTTGCCGGGAACACGAGTGGTCGTTATCAGCTCGTTGGCAAACGGCTCGACTTTTCGCTCAACTGCACCATCACGAAGAGCGGCGACGGCTCGACCTGGGTGGCGATAGCGCTGCCGGGAACACTGATGCCCTCCGCAAACGGGGCGATCGCTGGCTTCGGGTCGAACGCCAAAATCCTATCCGGCCAGATTATTGCCGGTAAGGGGTACGTGTTCTTCCGGAACGCGGACGGCACATATCCCGGAGCCGATGGGCTGACGATTACGGCGAGCGGATCCGTCGAAATTCAGTAGCGTCCTGAACCCCACGCTCGACACCCGGCAGATCCCCGCCGCGACTGATTCCTCTTTCGCGGAGAGTCCTGTGGTCACCACTCCGCTTCAATTCATGTCACTACTGCCTGCATGCCGACCGCGTCACCTTGGCCAATCCGTAGGCCTTCGTTTCCTCAAGAGCCGGACGCCGGGCATCCCGATTTGAGAGCTCGCAGCGCGCGTCCACGCAAGCGCCTGATGCACCGCGCGGTTTTTGACGTCATCCACACGTCTCCACCGCAATCTCCGGTTGCTTCGTCGCCGCCGGTTGAAGCACGTCTTCGCCTCGAGTTTGTTCCGCATCCGTTCGCACGCGGAGGGTTAGATTGACGGGCCGCTTGGGCGACGTGCAGTCCGGCCGCATCTGGGCCGATTGCGCCTCGTGCAAGCGGTCGGGACGCTACAGCGTCGCGAGCCTTATTGAGCACTACCCGTCCAACATCCCAACGGTAGACCTGCTAAGCCGCTTGAGTTTCTCTTGCCGCCACCAGCGCCGGCTTGGTTCGCCGCCCGCGCGTAATTACCCACCGTCAGAAGTGCGTGGTTCAGGCGCCGACGGTCGTGAGGATGGTGCTGAAGGGGCTGCGGCCTGCGAGGCGGGCGGTATCGACGACGGTGCGGATGGCGGCCTCGCCCTCGGCGGCCCACATCGCGCGGTAGCCGTTGGTGACCTTCCGCTGGACCACGGACGGACGCAGCAGCCTCTCTGAACCGTTGTTGGTCGGCTCCACCGCGCCGGGGTGGGCGAGGAACACCAGCAGCTAATGGCGAGCCCGGCCGATCTTGGCCTGCAGGTCACGGGTCAGGTCGCAGCGGCTCGGCGTGGCGAGGATGGCGCCGAGTTGTCGATCCAGGCTCCGGCGCTTGCTGGCTCGCGTCGAGGCGGCCAGATCGGTGACGTGCCCGGTCAGGGCGAACACGGAGGCCAGCCAGAGCTGCAGACGCCAGGGTACGGGATCATCGCTGGTCTCGGCGACGTAGGCGACGTCGCGGGCGAGATGGGCAAGGCAGGTTTGGTGCGCGGCCGCGTGTGCCTGCTGGGCGGTGTAGCGGTCCGAGATCCAAACCGCCGGCCGATGCCCGTCCATCATCTCCCGCACCACGACCGCACGGCGCATCGGCGAAGCCTGATGGACGACCGCCTCGGCAGAATGGAAGACCCAATGATAAGCGTTGCTGCCCTCGATGCGCACGCCGGTCTCGTCCGAGGCGACGACGGTGGCCCGGCGCAGCATCGAGATGGCCTCTTCGCGACCGGGACGGAACGGCCCTGCGCCCGGCGGAGCAGGTTCATCAAACCGCCCTGACTGAGCGTAAGCCCGCACAGGTCGGACAGCGCTCCCTGCAACCGCTCGTAAGACAGCGCTTGGAAGGTCTTGAGGTATGTCGCCACAGCGTGCAGCCGTGGCCCGAAGGGCGTGCCGCGTGCTGCATCAGGCATCGGTGCGGCTGCCCGCGTCCCGCAGGTCGGACAGCGCACGGCCAGACGCCGATGCTGCGTCACCACCGGCGCGACCTCCGGCAGTTCGATCTGTTCTGAGACGCTCACGACCTCGGCGGGAAGATCTCCGTCCAGGGCGCCGCCGCAGCACGCGCATTGGTCGGGATGATGCTCGACCACCACGTCCGGATCGTCGCTGATCGCCCGGCTGTGACCCTCGTGACCGGGCTTGGCGCCGCCGGGCTTTGCCTGGTCGCGCCGCTCCTTGCGGTCTGTCGCCGGCGGCTTCGAGGACGTGCGCGAGGTCTTGTCCGGGCGCTGCAATCGCAGCACCACCTCATCCTGAGCCTGTCGAAGGATCGATCAGCTCCTCACGGCTCAGCCGCTCAAGATCGCTTCGGCTCATCCCAGGAAGGAATCAGCGAAACCCAACCCGCGCAAGGGGGTGGGAAATTTCGCCCGCGCGGAAGTACGAGTGGCCTGCTGCCGGTTTCACGGACACCCGGTTTAGGTGTGATGGTGAAGCCGGAGGTGCTCCATGCACCGTCGCAAGTTTGGGCGTGAGTTCAAGATCGAGGCGGTTCGACTGGTTCGCGAACGTGGTGTTAGTGTTGCGCAAGCGGCGCGTGACCTCGACGTTCACGAGACAATACTGCACCGGTGGGTGAAGCAGGCGACGGCCGATCCGCAGCACGCCTTTCCCGGTCAGGGCCAGATGAAGCCCGAACAGATCGAGATTGATCGCATGCGCAAGGAGGTCGCTCGTCGGAAGGCGGAGCGTGATATTCTAAAAAAAGCCGCCGCCCACTTTGCGAGGGAAGCGATATGAAGTTCGCTTTCATTGCAAAGCATCGCGCCGTCTGGCCGGTGGCCTGGATGTGCTCGGCGCTGAGCGTGTCGCGCTCGGGCTTCCACACCTGGCTCACCCGGACGCCCAGCCAACGCGCACGGGAGGATGAAGTCATCCTGGTCAAGACCCGCGCCACCTTCGTGGCCAGCGACCGCACCTACGGGGCAAGGCGCGTCTGGCGCGACGTGCTGGCCGAGGGCATCTCGTGCGGGCTGCACCGCGTCGAGCGGATCATGCGCCAGAACGCCTTGCGGGCACGGCCACGCCGACGCGGGCTGCCGAAGGACGAGGGTGAGCGGGCGACCACGTCACCCAATCTTCTGGAGCGGCGGTTCGCCGCCGATGCTCCGAACCGGAAATGGATCGCCGACTTCACGTATATCTGGACCGCCGAGGGCTGGCTCTACGTCGCCGCCGTCATCGACTTGTTCTCACGCCGTGTCGTGGGCTGGTCGATGCAGACCAGCATGACGGCGCAACTTGTTACGGATGCGCTCGTCATGGCGATCTGGCGCAGGGGCAAGCCGGATGCTTTGCTGCATCACTCGGATCAGGGCTCGCAATACACGAGTGAAGCCTTCCAGCGTCTGATGGCCGAGCACGGTGAGACTTGCTCAATGAGCCGGTCGGGCCACTCATGGGACAACGCGGCGATGAAAAGCTTCTTCTCGTCGCTAAAGACAGAGCGCACGGCCCGGCGGACCTACCGCACGCGGGACGAGGCTCGCGCGGACGTGTTCGATTACATCGAGCGCTTCTACAACCAGATGCGGCGGTACTCGACCTTGGGCTACCCCAGCCCTGTCGAGTTCGAAAACCGAGCTCAGTTAGCTTAGGACGGTGTCCACCAAACCGGCAGCAGGCCAGAGCACATCTGCTTAGCCGCTATACGCTGCCCAACTTGCGGGTTGTTGATGCGCGGGTGCCACCAGGGGTTCCCAAAACGATCAAGGTTTCGCGCAACGCCGGCGGCAACATCGAGTTGCACCTTGCCACGATCTACCCGCCGTCCATGACGGCCGCTGCATTTAAGGCCGCTTGTCAGGAATGGCCAACGCACGAGATCACCCTACGGGATCGTGCGAACGCGGGAGCGGCTGCCGGTCAGCGCCGCAGAGCCAAGGTCCGGCGGATCTCGTTGACGCCGTAGTCCAGGCAGACGTCACCGCTTCTGTGGGTGTTCCTCGCCTGGGATGAACACGCGCGCAACCTCGGCAGTGGTTTGGCGCCAAACCAGCGCTTCCGAGCCGTTTTCGACCGGGCAAATCTCGATGATCACGCCATGAATCTTGCCGTCATCCGAGCGATAATCCTGCCCGATTTCAAGGCGCTTTCGCAAGAGATTCATAGCTGCCACTCGATATGGCAGTTACGCGCGCCATCCGAACCACGAATAAATGTGTTTGGATGTCTGCGCTACGGCTGTCGAACCAGCTTACGCTGCATCATGCGCTCTCGCACAGTCAAGATTTTGTGAACCGAGGCCCAATAAGTGTGCCGCGTTAGAAGCCGAGGCCTGCATCAATCTAGATACGACTGACGAAGCCGCTTGTTCGATTGTGCGCCCATCAGTTTCTACTACAAGATCAGGCGACTCAGGCAATTCATAGGGAGCTGATATGCCGGTGAAGTTCGAGATCTTGCCAGCCCGAGCTCGCTGATAGAGCCCTTTCGGATCGCGCGCTTCGCAAACTTCAAGCGGAGTGTCGATGAAGACCTCTAAGAAGGATACATCGCCCGCGATGCGGCGCGCTGTCGCGCGCTCCTGGCTGAAGGGAGAGATCAACGAAACTATCACCACCAAGCCAGCCTCAGCCATCAGGCGGGCGGTCTCAGCCGCGCGGCGGATATTCTCGACCCGGTCAGCATCCGTAAAACCCAAGTCGCTGCTGAGGCCTAGACGTAGATTGTCGCCGTCTAGCACCATAGTATGACGCCCGGCCTGAATTAGCGCGCGGTCCACGGCGTTGGCGATACTTGACTTGCCGGCCCCAGACAGGCCCGTAAACCAAGCGATTGCCGGACGCTGCCCGAGCGCGGTCCAGCGCAGCTCTCGGGGCTGCAGCGTGTGCAAAGTCAGGTTGCGGATGTCCGCGTCGTTGGAGCGCTGGTTCATTGAAGCGAACGCTGATACAATTGGAGGGCATTCTACACGCTTTAGTGTTGATGGATGTGTTAAATTCGGCACGTCGTCGCGCATCGGTTCTTGGTAGCCCGATGGCGCAGCAGCGAGAGATGTTCGCGATGGAAGTCGCTATCGATGCGACGTCCGGCGGATCTTTCTGATCGCCAGCCCTTCGGCCTTGAGGCGCAACCGGGTGCAGGTCGCGTCGGTTGCACGCTCACGGCCGAGCAGACCGGCACGCTCGGCGACCTCAATTGCCGTCAGTGGGTCGGGGGTGAGCGCGGCGAGCGTGCAACCCACGCGGCCGGATCTCCTGGCGCGGCTCAGCGCTGCTCGGCGAGGGGTCGTCGGCATGGGCCAGCCGACGACAATGCCGCGGGCATGCGCTCGCGGGCGGCGTCCGTCGAGCCGCTCCTCGTCCCATAGGTCTGGCATCCCGGCGGCGATCGTTTCCGATCGGGGCGGTGACGCGGATCGACGCGATCTTCGTGCCCGAGCGCGCCATACTCCTGCCCTGGAACTGGTCGCCGGTCGCCGCTGGTGCTCAGGCCGCCTGATCAACCGGGCCGCTTGGAGCCAGCCCTGAGGACGATCTGCTGCTGCAGATCCAGGGCGTCATTGCCGAGTACGAGCGTGCCCAGATCCTGGAACGCGAGCGGCGGGGGCGGCGCCATGCAGCGCGGTCGGGCTAGGTCAGCGCGCTGGCTGGCGCGCCTTACGGCTACCGGTACGTCACCCGCGATCAAGGCGGTGGGGTTGCCCGGTTCGAGGTCGTGCCCGAGGAGGCCCGCGTCGTACGCCTGATCTTCGCCTGGTTCGGACTTGAGCGTCTGAGCCTGCGGGAGGTCTGCCGAAGACTGCAGGATGCAGGCCTGCGCGTCCGTTCAGGCCAGCCTCGCTGGTGGGCCTCGACTCTTCACGGCATGATCGAAAACCCGGCCTACACAGGAACGGCCATGTACGGCCGCATCCACGCCATCGAGCCCCAGCCCCGCTTGCGCCCGATCCGCCATCATCCGCTGCGCTCCGCGCGTCCGACGACGCGCGTTCCCGTCCCCCGCCCGGAGTGGGTGCTTGTCCCCGTGCCGGCGCTCGTGGACCCTGCGACGGCCGAGGCCGCACGGATGCAGTTGGAGGAGAACCGGCGCCGCAAGCGCGAGCAGTGCCGGGGGCCGGGGTGGCTGCTCCACGGCTTGGTCGTGTGTCGGGGTTGCGGCTACGCTTATTATGGTAAGTCCACGCCCGGCCTCGCCGAGCGCCATCGACCCAGCCCCTTCGGCTACGGTGCCTATCGCTGAATCGGCAGTGACGGCCATCGGTTCGATGGGAAGCCGGTCTACACCGTTTGCCTTCGAAAAGCTTTCTAATTACCCACATCGTTGTTTGGCGCCGATGGTGATGCCGACGGCGATGTCATGCAGGCGGGTAAGGCCACGCAAAACGACCATGTTGCCGGGCGGCGGGTCGCGGCAGCGGGCGAGGTAGCCGCCGTGCATGGCGATCTGCAGGAGGTGTCGTCAAGAATCCGCCGACGCAGCCGCGGTTTTGGGCGTGCCGCGTCGATGTGGTCGAGCGCGGCGATCTCAGCGGCGGTGAGGACGGTGTCGGGTGGTCCATCGGGTTCGACGCGGGCCGCCATGGTGAGAAAGAAGATGCACCAGCTTACCACCGTCACGAGGGCGAGGAACTTCACCAGCCTTTCGGCGGTCTGGAGCCTGCTCTCCTCGGCGCGGCAGCCCGACTTCATGATCTTGTGGAAGACCTCAGCCTTCCATCGCAGAGCATACCAGTCGAGCTTCTCCACAGCCCCGGCGAGGTCGGTGACCGGCAGGTTGGTGACGAGCTTCCAGTCGATCGGCGGACAATCGGTTGGCGGATCGAGTTCGAGAGCGTGGATGTAGGTGAGGACCTGCGGGCTGTAGCGTTTCTGCATGCCGATGAGCGGCAGGGTCGTGATGGCCGCAAACTTGACCTGTAGGCAGGCGGTCTCAGCGGAGTTGCTGCCGACGGTCTCGCTCGATCGCTTAGGCGAGCATGCCGAGCGTCATCTCGACGGCTTCTCGGGTGTGCTGCAGGCCGACGCGTTTGCCGGGCTCAACAGGCTCTAAGATTCTGCGCGCCGTCCAGGGCCGCTAGTGCACTGACTCAGACGGATGGTTCATGGGACCGGCTGACGGCGACGAGGATGTCGGTAGCCGGCTTGGTCCAGACGAAGGGTTTGGCGCTCCGGTTGTGCTCGGCGATGTAGCGTTTGATCGCCGCCTGCAGGTCGACGACGCCGGTGAATGAGCCTCGCCGCAACCGACGCCGGGTGAGCGCTGAGAAGAAGCCCTCGACCGCGTTGAGCCACGAAGCCGAGGTCGGGGTGAAGTGGAACGTCCAGCGCCGATGCCGGGCGAGCCAGGCGCGTACCTTCGGATGCTTGTGGGTGGCGACGTTGTCGAGGATCGCGTGGATCGCCTTGCCGGGCGGGACGGTGGCCTCGACGGCGTTGAGGAACCGGACGAACTCACCGTTCCGGTGGCGCTGCATGCAGCGGCCGAGCACGGTACCCGCCAGGACGTCGAGGGCCGCAAACAGCGTCGTGGTGCCGTGACGGGTGTAGTCGTGGGTCTGGGCGGCGGGATGGCCGGAGGTGAGCGGACGATCGGGGCGGGTCCGCTCCAGCGCCTGGATCTGGCTTTTCTCATCGATGGACAGCACCACCGCATGGGCTGGCGGATCCATGTACAGGCCGACCACATCCTCGACCTTGGCGGCGAGGGCGGGATCGCGCGAGCGCTTGAACGTGCGCAGGCGGTGCGGCTGGAGGCGGTGAGTGTCCCAGATCCGCTGCACGGCGCGCAACGAGATCCCGACAGCGCGGGCCACGGCCCGGCCGGTCCAGTGCGTGACCTCGCCCGGCGGCTCCGAGTAGGTCAGCGCCAGCACCTCGGCGACCGTCTCGGTCGAATGGGGTGGTGTCCCGGGCGGACGCGTCTTGTCGCGCAACAGACCTTCAACGCCCGCCTCGGCGTAGCGCCGCTGCCAGCGCCACACGGCCGGGCGGCTGACGCCCGCCCGCCGGGCCACATCTTGGACGCTCAGGCGCTCGGCCGAGAGTAAGACGATGCGGGCGCGCTGGGTGTGCTTGAGCGGACGGGAGCGGTCGCTGGCGATCGCAGCCAGCCGTGCCGCGTCGGTTGCATCGAGGAGTACGCATACCGTCTGAGCCATCGCCCAGACTCGCACGTCTCACCGTGTGCGTGAATCCTCCGTCCGCGTCCCTGCACTAGTCGAGGCGGCGTGTTGGGCCCACGCGCGCCGAAGATTCTTCGTGCTTGCCGACGTCGCCGCCAAGGCGCGTGGCCGGTTGCCGGTGATGGCTCCGCTTGCACTGGCAGCGTTCGAGCGCATAGATGCGATCTTTGCAGTCGAACGAGAGATCAACGGCCTTCTGCGGCCACAATCTACCGCGACCGGAATGCCTGCGGCTCATGCCGAATGCTTACTCTGCACCAACCGGCCCGTACGCAGCGATCGCCTTGAGCGCACGGTCTGGACCGAGATCGAGGTCATTTTGAACGATCCCGCGCGGGTGGCCCACGAGTACCAGCAACGCTTAGCTGCGGTGACCGCGAGGGTGGGCATTGCCGCGGACTAAAGCGAGGCGGAGCGCCACATCGCCACACTACGGCGTGGGATCGGCCAGCTCATCGACGGTTATGCTGAGGGAGTGATTGAACGGAGCGAGTTCGAGCCGCGCATCGCCGATCTGAGGGGTCGGGTGGCGCAAGCGGAGGAGCAGAGCGGGGAGATCCGGGCTGCGGGCTAAGCAAAGCGCGAACTGACCTTGAATGTTGGCCAGTTGGAGTACTTCTCAGCTCGCGTGCGCGAGAGCCTCGACGTTCTGGACTGGACGGCCAAGCGCGATGTCCTTCGCCCAATAGTTTGGCGCATCAAGATCGATGATGGCCACATCGAGATCGTCTTCCGCGTCCCACCACCCCCGAGCGGGCCGGATTAGGCCCACGCTCGCAAAGGGCAACGTTGTACAGCGGACCGTGGAGCGCAGGCTGGCTTGGCTCGCACGCTTCCGCCGGCTCGCCATCCGCTACGAGAGACGCGCCGACCTGCACTTCGCCTTCACGACGCTCGCCTGCGCGCTCATCTCCCAGAATCAGGTCAAACGGTTTTGTCCCCAACTCTAAATAGTCTCAAGAAAGACAGGAGAAACGAAACGCTAATCTACACATAAAGTACCACGGCGAGATCTAACCCGTTAGTTCGAGAGAAGACATCATACGATCTATCCACGCCTCCCGTCCCTCCGCCATGTAGCAGCTAAATAAACCAGGCTTGATTGAGCTCAGGTTGGCAACTCGAGCTCCCCGACTCCTAGCGATAAGGCGAGCCGCGAATAAAGCATTCTGGTCAACAAACCACACATTCTCGCCGGCAGACCTTCTCTTCATAACGCGATCGACGAAAAGATTTGCATCACTCAAGAACTGCAGCGACAACTCCGAATTCGTAAAATATGAGATCGTTGCCGGCGAGCTCATCCACGGAAAGAGTGATGGCTCCGTCATTAAGCCAAGATCTACCGAGCCAATTCTCTTAACAAAAGCTCCGACCGATGAAGTGAACGCTATATCCATATCTGTAACGAGCAATGACTTGTACCTCCGACAGAGCAAATCGCGGGCTATCACAAACCGCCTTGTCGTATACATAGCTTTTAACTCAATCACCTCTCCTACGATATTTTCCGTGGTGTACTGTATCGAAATATTTGGAAACCGCCGCTTAAAATCATAAATTAACTTAACTGCACCCTCTGTGGGGTTCATCACATGGAAATGGACGGTAACTTGGTCGCCTTGACGGGCCAGGGAACCAGTATAGACTAGGCCGAGCTTCTCGAAATAAGCACCATCGCAGCCAACAAGTATGGCGCTATCGAGAATTTCATTGCTGACAAAAAGATCCGAACCCAAGATCTCTTGGTCTTTACACTCGGTCGACCGCGCCACCTCCTTTATTTCCTGCAACGACAAAATTGAATTCAAGCCCTGCAGTGTACCGTGCCCTAACTTGGGCCGCGATTTCGCTCGATCGAGAATAGCCAAGGCTTCCTCAACGCAGCCTTCGTCAAGCAGCCCGAGACCGTAAAAGGCTTCCGGCCATCTCTCCTCAGGGAAATATTGGATCGCAGCCCGACCGATATCACGCAGACCGGATTTGTTAGATGCAAATGCTTTCGAAACACATAGAAAAAGGCCAGCCGCGCTCGCTAATGGGTACTGCTCTTGCTGTAAGAGCAGGGGATAAGCCGATCCAAGCTGCTGCACAGCTTCGTCCCAGCGGGCGAGCTTGAAGAGCGAGATGCCCACTAAATACTTCCCATATAGCCATCCTGCGGCCAGCAAGTCCTCAGTGTCACATTCAGCTGGAAGAACCATTTGTTCCGCAAAATGCCCTAGGTGTTCGCCACATTCACCAGCAACAGATCGAGCTAAGCTGACATCTCCAACTTGAAGCGCACATTGGGTTACGCCAAATATTCCAGCGGTGTCGTTCGGCTCAATTTTTAATGCCCGCTTATGGGCTGACAAAGCAAAATCGGGCAGTCCAATGCTTCTAAGCGCCGCCCCTAGCCAATTAAGAACAGCTCGATCCTCCGTGAGCTGCGGTGCCTTCATGCCTAGATCTATGACATCCCGCATTTTGCCGCCGTAGATTCCAGCCATCATGCCGTAGTAATAGGCTGGCCGAAAACTAGGATCCTCCCGAATTATATCTTTACACGCCGCAAGAGAATCAGCATAATTTCCGGCTTCGAATATTTTGTAAGCGCGCAACAATCGCGCATCAAAGTCATCCGTCATTTGGCACTCCGCATTTCATTCGCCAATTATCACTTGTAATCGATCGACAAGGCAACATGCGGCGCGGTAAACCCGACCGCTGTATCCACCTCGCGAATAGCACCACTGACCCCGCCCGCCGACACCTCCAGACGCGATCAGAACAAGGGCCCGTCCGTGCACGCCTCGCTTTGCCGGTATTCCCTGCTAGGCAAACGGGGGGCGGTCCGTACGAACACGCTGGCCTTCCAACCAGCAAGGCGTAAGGCTAGTGGACGGCTGTCGACCTATTCGGCGTGCATCCAACCGGCGGGACCGCGCACGCGGGTTCATGCAGCGTGCCGGTGTGCGGATCGGCGTCGCCCAGGCGATCTATGCCGATCGCGTCACCTTCGCAAACGTCAAACACGGCAGTTTGTTAGTGCGCGGCCCAAAACTGCGATCCTCTTCCGAATTCGGATTGGTGGTATTAACCCGCATTCCGCTTAGTCTGCTCCGGAGCGAAACAACCGAGCGTCGAATGGACACGCTCTCGATTGTAAAATCCCTGGACGACAGCGAGCAGATCGCACGGTGCTTCACACAGCTGAAGAAGCAAGCGTTAGGCGACCGGTAGAAGTAGCCGAACGTGTAACAAAGCGGCGGCAGATCCTTGGAATGCCCCTCTATGGGATACCGCCGCGCATACGTAGAAGATCGTGTCCAGGATCCCCCCGCAGCGTTCAGATTTAAGGCCGACCGCGCAGTTCCGGCCTCGGTATCAGAGCCGCGATTATTGTTCAATCGGCACTAATTAGATCGGTTTCATGTCGTAGGCCAGCAACTCTCTGTCGCCGTCGGCCGGTCGGGATCCAAATCGCTCATTCAGGTAAAGCTGAAGCCTTACTTAAAGTTTTCGCTTTCCCGGCCACTCAACCCACCTCAGCGCCCTATTTGACGCTGAGTCTCAGCGGGAAGAAAGAAAATGAGCGTAGCAATATACATACAGAAAGTACGTATTATACCCTATGCATGTTGAACAGCCCCAATCAAAAAGACTCCGCATGGTCAGGCTCCATCAGCAAGCGAATACCAGTGACGTGAACAGAAAGGGGGCGTATGTCACTCGAACTTTCATCTAATTCATTGGGGCGTAACGTGCGGCTTGCAACTAGGCAAGCAACACCGAAGTGGCGCGGACTAGGGAAATCGAACCTAATAGTATGAGTACGTCTTGTAAGCAGCCCAAATGACTTTCCCCTGATAGCGGCTTCATCATCTACATGAATGAAGATATCCGGAGCCGCATCACCTATAAAATCTAAAACGCTCAGGAATACGCTCGAAACCCGGCGCTCGGCGGACGGATTGTAAATTGTAGCCGACCCCGGCA
Source organism: Methylobacterium sp. WL7 (assembly GCF_008040085.1). NCBI lineage: Bacteria > Pseudomonadati > Pseudomonadota > Alphaproteobacteria > Hyphomicrobiales > Methylobacteriaceae > Methylobacterium > Methylobacterium sp. WL7. Next base: position 16,422 of record NZ_VRVG01000077.1, read on the forward strand.
TCCACCTGCTTGGCCGTCCACCAATAAACTCTAAGCCGTGCCAATCATCGCCGTACGCGGCGTGGTCTGGGGCGAGCGTCAGAATGTCAGCGGCCGACCTTCGCTTAGCGGCCTTCTCAGAAGCTGCCATTGTCTCATAGAATGAGCGGATGGTGCGATTGATCTCCTCCGCCGCCTTCACATCTCCAGGTGGCGGATTCCGATGATCGTGAACAAGGACGCTAAAATACTCGATGGCGTCGCTAAGACGCATCTGCTGCCGCTCGACGGCTTCTTCGAGAATCCGGAGATTGCCAGCGGCATCGATTTTCGCTTTAAAATCTAACTGTGAAATACGCTGGTCAAGTTTAGCAACTGCGTCGACAATGACGTCACGCTCTACTCTTGAAAAGTGGACATTACCAATGGGTTCGAAATCCGGAAGACTAAATATTGCGAGCGTCATTCCGATATCGGTCAGATCTTCAGCCGCAAGGGAAACCGACAACTTGTAAAGGCTTCCGCCCTCATCACGCAGCCTTGGTTGGCCAACTTGCACTTGCCTGAACACCCCATTGATCTTAGCAATCAGGACGGGCGTCGCGAGCCCATTGAGCTTGTTGATCACCTGACCGGTCAACACGCCATTCTCTATTTTTAATCCATGGCAGCTTAACTCGCCTGGACCAGCTAGGCGAGCCGCGTCCGAAGGGGAGCCCACTGTCAGCGGTTCTGCAAGATCGAATCCTTCTTCCGAGGAAAAGCGCACACGATTGGGCAAGCCCACAAAGGGGAAGCGCTGAATTAAAATTTCGACCTCGTCACCCTCGGCGTAGCTGGAACGGCCGCGACTCCGACCAACCTCGATGCCGTCAACCAGAGCTAGAACATGACCAGTCAGTTGAAAATCCTTCAACGCGGTAAGCACGACCCGCCCGGCATTCGCCGCGCTGCGACCAAACAGAAGGTCCTTGGGAGGTGGCCCATTCTCCTCCCACAGCGCCGCGCCCACAAACGTCTTTGTTTCAGTAGCCACGAGAAGTTTCCTTGATAACGTCGAACAACTCATCGAATTGCGCAGCCACATCCGCGGCGTAACCGACGGCCAACTCACGACTGGCTTCTGCAATCTCCGTCTGCAAGCTTGCGCTAGCTGCATAATCTTGCATTCCGCAAGCCATATCGGCAATCGAGTTGAAGCTGTGGAACGGATGGACCGAACTTAGCCCCTCGAAAGATGGCACCGTTCCGATAACTGGCTTGCCGTAAGAAAGTGCCTCGATAGTTTTAATTTTTAGACCCGTACCGCCAATCATGGGGTTAATTACGCAACAAACATGCTCATAGAAATCTGCTGGTTGCGAAAGTCTGCCAAGTTTCAACGGCGCGGCATTAAAGATAATAGAACTGTCACAAATTGTGCCTGCTATGACCCAGTCTATGCGGGGCTGACCTGACAGTTCGGCGTCGAGGGCTGAAATTGAGCGCTTATTCCAGGGGTTGCCACTTGCAAAATAGCCAAAAAGCACTGCGGGAACTGTGCTAGGCGCCCCACCCAGGAAAGAGAGATCCGGGGGATGTCCAACCGTTAGCACGCGGCTGGCGGATCGCTGAGCTATCAGACCTGTCTCAGAGTCTTGTATGCCGATCACAATGTCGGCCCGTGAGAATGCTTTGGCCTCTTCGCTCGCCGACGTGAAAAACCAGCGTGGCTCCAGCGCCGCGCGGACCATCTTGTCTCGCCGATCGGCAAATACGTCGTGAGTGTCAAGAATTTTCAATGGTATATCGCAAAATTCGAACACTCGCGACATCCAACTATAATTCACGACGATTGCATCGTAGGTATGCCTGCTCGTATGCTGTTCTATCGCTGCACACAATTCGTCGGGACACCAATCGTCGATACCCCAATGGGTGGCGAAGGACTGCTTGGCCGGAGGAAGGCTCGGCACGAAGATAAACTCGTGCCAAGCTGCCCGCATCGCGCGTTCGGCTTGTGACGTCAATCCTTCCATACCGTAGTAAAGCAGGTCAACACGCGCTCCGCGTAGCATCAGCTCTCGGTTAAACGCGAGAAGCCGAGCAGAATTGCCCGCGAAGGGTGGGTGAGATGCCATAGGTGAGACCACGAGAACGCGTGGCCCCGCCGGTAGCGCCCAAACAGCTTTCATTGGGTCACCACTGTTTCAGGTATGTCGCCACCGTCCAAATACATGAAGACGATAGCTGTTATATGAATCGTGAGCAGGCGCGGGTCGTCGGTTACGCTTTTCCCTTCACGGCATCCAACCGATAGAACAAGCGGCTCGACAGCTGCATTGTCGAATGGTATTAGCACAACCGCCTCTCCGCGCGTCTCTGAAACTTTGAATACTGCTTCAAGACGACGTCCGTTTATAGAAAAACCAACCAGAGTTTGAATTCTCTCGGCGCTTATTAGGTCAATTGCTTCAAACGATATCTTCAGCGCTATATTTTCCGCAGGCCTGCGTCCCAGCGCGATGTGTCGTACTTGCTCTGGTCCACACCAGAACCAGGAATGGCCACCTCCCTCTTCAGAGAATCCGTTCGCGCAGATGAAATGCCTTGGCTGCAACTCGGCGCCGCTGGGCAGACTTGCGTTTGCTGCGCAGGTTTTATCGACGCCCGTTCGCCGGAGCGTGTGCAGCCGTTTGGTTGCAATTAACGCGAGAATTTTTAAGCCCGTAGACTCGTCCTGGCTGAGAGGAACTCGCGAAACGAGCTCTCCGTCGGTGCTTTCTGCAGCTTTGAGGCCTTGGCTCGCCTGTTGAAGGACCAAAAAAGATCTCGTTTCAAGGGCGGCGGCAAGGGGATAAGGGAGCTCTTCAATGCTGCCTATATAGACCCACTCAGAAGATCCAGTGGCCGGCGGTAACCGGCCGACCAATATAGGTTTGTGACCGCCTTCCTGACGGAAGTTTGCATAGAACTGCAGCTTGTTCTCGCAAGACGCCAGAGTGGACTGCGCAATAACCGGTGTGCCGGGTAGCAAGTTTGGAAGGATGTGATTCGGGTAAGTAGCATCTTGGAAGCGAGCTGCCGGATCGAGCTGAAGCACTGCTCCGACCGCTTCTCGGAAGGCATGAAGTACAGGATCTCGCTTATCGGCCTCCAACAAGCCTCTCGACGTCGTTGCAGGAGAGCTAGACGATTTTGCGACGCGGGCGATCAACCGGCCTTGTTGATCCAGAAGGGTCGCAGATCGCCCCTCCCGATTACCGTGATGCAGGAAGTGTACAAGAGGATGCTCACTTGCTTCACAGACATCTGGATTGTTTTCAAGATACCAGGTCGTGCAGAACTGCTCGCTAGGGTCTAGCCCAAGGTGCACACCAAATCGAAGATAATGGATCAGTGGATGCAGCTTGGAGAACTTGACCTCTGGATAACGCTCAACATACCAGCGCGTATCAAAATATTGATTGGGTCGACGATCGAGCAAGAGGCCGCGCTGCAAATAAGACATCACCGGCTGCAGTCCATCTCCTCTCTCCTCCGGATATGCGGAAATATACCAAGTTGGGTCGAAAAGCGGATTCGGCCAGATGCCCAGCCCTGCGCCGATCGACTGATAGTGCAGAAATGGATCTTTGCGGGCATCAAGCATATGCGAGGCGCATTGTAGATACCAATCTTCATCGAATAGGCCGGATCGTACTAATTCGCCGACGTTTAGGCGCCAAAACGATCGCCTGATTGGCTTCATGTCACGAAGAAATTTCAAGACGACCTCAGTACAAACGATTATCGAAGAGCGCCTCAGTGGCCGACCTTGTGCCTCAGCTCCGGCCGCCAGCATAGGCGGAACGCGATTTCATACTTAGCTTTTCCCGTCGCTCGTTCTACAGTGGCCGCCCGAATTCGGATGTGTTGTGCGTCCATACACTCCGGTAGCAGAGCAATAAGTAGAGGGCCTGCGTCCTGGTTGGCAGGAATCGGCCCTAAGACAATTTCTACGCCCTCAGCTTTATTGGCGATCGCGTCGCGAAGTAGCCGCGGCGCTAGGATATGATCGAATGGTATGCGGGTCACTGAAGTCCCGAAACCGCCGCGCTTTTCGATCTGGCACTCGTCAAGGGCTTCAAGCACCTTGCGGAATCGAGCGATATAGAGGTCCATCGATAATTCTGTTTCCGCGTAGTGAGCCGCGCAATTTCCGAACGTGTCACGCAATGCAGAATTCGTTGAGAGCTCCATCAGAGCCGCGGAAATTGCCTCGGGTGCGCCAATATAAGGGATTTTTACGGCAACGTCTTGCGGGAGTTCTCTAAACGCCGCGGTGTCCGAAATCAAGCAGCAAACTCCGGCTCCAAAAGCTCTCGCTAACGAACCTGAGCTTTCTCCATCCGACGGAAAGCGCAAATTGACGAGAGCGTCTGAGGCCGCGATATAGGTATCAAGCTCATTTTCGCTCAAGTACCCCGTAACTTGCAAAATTTCCCGAACTGACGGATATCGGTCAAGAGCTAGTCTCAATGGTACTTCGTCGTTCCGCATCTCTCCTGCCTGTATCCATATCACCGGCCGAGAGTTGTATTGTATTAGGTGATCGAGAGCTTCAATCAGCCACTCATATCGTTTGCGTGGGTGAGGAAAACCTGCCGTCACTACTATAAAAGCGTTTTGAGGCAGATCGAGTATGTCCCGTGCCGCCGCCCGCGAGCGCTTCTCTGGCGCGTATGCGAAATGCGGAATGACAACAATTTTCTCTGCGAGTTCCCGTCCGTGGTGACTGCAGATTAATTGCCGGCTGTAGTTTGAGTGGACCACGATAGCACGAGCGGTTTGCAGAACCTCTGCCAGACCATCGTACATAAGGTGGTCTACGCGCTGTATCCCAGTCCCATTGCCCCTGGCGGCCGAAGGACATCGGGTGGCAAACCTGTTAGAGGATACCATCAAGTCATAGATATACTGATTGGATATTCCCGCAGTTTGATAAAGATACAGTATGCGCGGATCGTGCAACACTACAATGCCCGGATGTCGTAGCGCTGCACGCAACACGAAGGTGTGGTCTGGATTGTTCCCGATCTGGTGTATGACCTTTGCGTTCTGTGGCAAGCATTCAAAGGCGAATTGCTCATTTATAAGTTGCACTCCCTTTGGAGGCTCGGCAAAAAAATTGTTGCAGAAAGCTGTGATATTATAATACTCAGACAGCCCAGATATCGAAGCATATGCATAATCTGCGATACCGTTCCTCGACGGTGGCAGAGGCGTGAATGTGTATAGCCGCTCTTTGTTCACCGCTTGAGCTTTGGTCATCGTTGACGTTGGAGTTTTGTCGGCGGTTGTCATTTTGACCAATAAATTTTCCAATCTTTTGGGATGAGTTCGGGCAGGTGCGGGTTGTAACATAGCGATTCGCGATTGGGCGGCTTCCTCAGCGCCCGTAGATATCCTCGACGCGGATGATGTCGTCCTCGCCCGTGTAGGAGCCGACCTGCACCTCGATCAGCTCCAGCGGGATCTTCCCCGGATTGGCCAGCCGGTGCATCGACCCGATCGGAAGGTAGACCGCCTCGTTCTCGTGGACCAGAACCACCCGCTCGTCGATCGTGACCTCGGCGGTGCCGCGCACCACCACCCAGTGCTCCGCCCGGTGGTAGTGCTTCTGCAACGACAGGCGGCCGCCCGGCACCACCGGGATCCGCTTCACCTGGAACCGCTCGCCGATGTCGATCCGCTGGTACCAGCCCCACGGCCGGTACATCCGCAGATGCGCGTCCGCCTCCGGCTCACCCTTCGCTCGAAGCGCGGTCACCAGTTCCTTCACCTGCCCCGAGCGCGCCTTCGAGGCCACCAGCACCGCGTCGGGCGTGGACACCACCACCACATCCTCCAGGCCGACCACGGCGGTCACGCCGTCGCCCTGGCTGTGGACCAGGCTGTTCTTCGTCCCGATCAGCGACACCCGCCCCCGCACCGCGTTTCCCTCGGCGTCGTGGTCCAGCACCTGCCAAACCGCGTCCCAGGTCCCGACATCCGACCACTGGAACGACACCGGAAGCACGCCGGCCTGGGCGGTCCGCTCCATCACCGCATAGTCGATCGAGATCTTAGGGACCTGGGCGAAGGCCGCCGCATCGAGGCGCACGAAATCGAGGTCGGTCACCGCGGCCGCATAAGCCGCGCGCGCGGCCGCGAGCACGTCCGGCACGAACGCCTCCAGCTCGGCCAGCATCAGGTCGGCGCGGAAGAGGAAGTAGGCGGAGTTCCACAGGGCGCCCTCCGCGATCAGCGCCTCGGCGCCTTTCCGGTCGGGCTTCTCGACGAAGCGGGCGACGCGAGCGGCGCCCGGCGCCTCGACGATCGGCTCGCCGCGGCGGATGTAGCCGTAATCGGTGGCGGGGCGGTCCGGCTCGAGGCCCAGCGTCATGGTGTAGCCCGCCCGGGCACCGGCAGCCGCGCGCATTACGGCGTCCACGAAGGCGGCCGTGTCGGGCACGACGTGGTCGGCGGCCATGATCAGCACGCCTGCCTGCGAGTCTGTGGCCGCCGCGTGCAGCGCCGCCACGGCCACCGCGGCGGCCGAGTCGCGCCCCTGCGGCTCGAGCAGGATGTCGGCGGCAAGGCCGAGCTGGTCGCGCTGCTCGGCGACGATGAACCGGGCCTCGGCCGAGGCGATCACGGTCGCCTTCGCGAACGCGGCCTTGTCCGACACCCGCGCCAGCGTCGCCTGGAAGGTCGAGCGCGCCGCGTGTACCAACCGGGCGAACTGCTTGGGCATGCTCTCCCGCGAGGCCGGCCACAGCCGCGTCCCCGTCCCGCCGCACAGGATTACGGGATGGATGGGGGTAAAGGTGCGGGACATGGCGGCGTCTCCCGGGAGGGTTCGGCGGATAGGCGTCATCGCGCGGCCCAGGCCGCTTGGTCAGGGCTCGTAAGAGTACGGCACGCCGTCGGCCACGGTTATGCAGGTCTGCCCATAACGTCGTCGCGGGAACAGAACAATCCTGCGCGGATTATCGGCGCCCGGTCGGGCAAGCCACCTGCAGGGGGAGTCCACCCCACGCGCTACGCCCGCCGCGTCTGCGAGGGCCCGGCCGTATGCAGGCACCAGCACCAAGTGGTTTGACGAATCGAGACCGGGTCCTGTCGTTGCCTTAGATTGTCGAGGGCAGCGGCGGGGCAGGGTGCAATTCTGAAGGCTATCGCGCGGCCTACGCTGCCTGCAATCAGGCAAGCTTTGGCGCTATACCCGCTATGCGGTCGGCGAAGAGCTTCACGATATTCTCGCTCGGCTGCAGGTCCCCCCTTTTTTTCGCAGTGGAACATCCTGCCCAGCTGAAAGCTGTGCTTCAGCACGAGGTCGAGTAGACGCTCCCACACCTCGCCGCGTGCCGACCGGTTGAAGATCTGCGCTGCACGCCACCAGGGCCCAGTTCCTGCGGGAGTGCGCTCCACCCGGCGTTGAGAGCCGTTCTAATATCGCCACAGGACCACCGAGGGCGTGCGTCGCCGGTCCTGCGCCGGCGTCATTGCCTTTGGGCGGCAAGCCTCGACCAAGGGCTTCAGAACAGCCCATTGCGTGTCGCTCAGCATCGTCCCACCTCAGACCGGAGGCACACAACGCACGGTGTGCCAGATGGTTTAGGTGTTTGATCCCGCGGAGTGGTGGTACGGTTGACCACCATGTGGCCAGGGATGCGCTATGGGCCAAATTCTTCACGGCAGCGCCCGCACGACGGAGGCGGTCCGTCGCGCAATACAGCTACGTCAAGAGAGCGTGAGAGCGGCGGCCAAGCGCTACGGCGTCAGCCCGACGACGATCCAGAAGTGGCGAACTCGGCAGACGACCGGTGATGCCACCATGGGTCCGAAGCAGCCCCGTTCGACGGTTCTGACCCCAGAAGAGGAGGCCGTCATCGTGGCCTTCCGGCGGCACACCCTGTTGCCGCTGGATGACTGCCTCTACGGCCTGCAGCCGACGATCCCGCACTTGACCCGCTCGTCGCTGCACCGTTGCCTTGAGCGACACGGCATCAGCCGCCTGCCGGAAATGGAAGGCGACAAGCCCAAGAAGAAGCGCTTTGCCGATTACCCCATCGGCTACATGCACATCGATATCGCCGAGGTCAGGACAGAACAGGGCAAGCTCTACCTGTTTGTGGCCATCGACCGGACCTCAAAGCTGGCTTTCGTCAAGCTGGAAGCTGAAGCCAACCGCTACACGGCATCGGACTTCCTCCGCGCTCTGGTCGCGTTTGTGCCGTACAAGATCCACACGGTGTTGACCGACAACGGGGTGCAATTCTGCCATGCCCCGCGCAACCGCTCAGGCCCGACAGCCCTCTACAGCCGGCACATGTTCGATCGCGTCTGCCACGAGCACGGCATCGAGCATCGCCTGACCAAACCCAACCATCCGTGGACCAACGGTCAGGTCGAGCGGATGAACCGCACCATCAAGGACGCCACGGTCAAGCGCTACCATTACACCGACCACGACGAGCTCCGGGCGCACCTGCAGCTGTTCGTCGACGCCTACAACCATGCCCGTCGGCTGAAGACCTTGCGCGGCCTCACGCCCTACGAGCATGTCCTTCAGGTCTGGACCAAACAGCCCAAACGCTTCAGACTCGATCCGTCACACCTCATCCCGGGTCCATACACCTAGTTGTCTGGATGCGAGACCTCCTTGGCATCTGCAACGACGCAGAGGGCGCGTTTGATGATAGTAGAACTGGGCGGTCTGTAGGTTGGGTTGGCCAATGCGGGATCGGCTTCGAGACGCTGGCGCAGTACCATCTCGGGCGAGAGCCCCTTGAGCACGCGCTGCCGGCGGCCGTTGTAGGCCGCGTTGAAGCCGCGCAGCACGATCTCCAGGTCGGCGTGGCTGTAGAGCGTGATCCCCAGCACCTCGCGCTGGACGCGCCCGTTGAAGCGCTCGACCATGCCGTTGGTTTTAGGCGTGTAGGGACGCGTCTTGCGATGCTGCACACCATGCCGCTGGCAGGCGGCCTCAAACGCATCGGCCGTGAAGCATGAGCCGCGGTCGGTGAGCACGTGGGTGACTTTGAACGGAAAGGCCCCGAGCGCGTCCGTGAGGAAGGCCACCGCCGAGGCCGTGGTCTCGTCGTCTCTGACGGCGAGGTGCACGTAGCGGGAGGCGCGATCGATGGCGACGTACAGGTAGCGCTTGCGCGAGACGCGGTCGCGATCCTGCAGCTTGGGCAGGTGCTTCACATCGACGTGGATGAAGCCGACCTCGTAGTCCTTGAAGCTGCCGTGTGGCTTGCGGGCCTGCTCGGCGGGCGGCAGCC
>NZ_VRVG01000078.1:0-25278 GCF_008040085.1 Methylobacterium sp. WL7
GCAGCCACCGGTCCAGATCCTCACGCCATCCACCAGCACCTGACATCGCGAGCACCCACGCTCATGGCCGTGGCAGGCGAATCCGCAAAAACCTCCAGCGTTCCCTCAATCTACCAAAGTAGTGCTAGATGATAAACCCGTACCGGAGATCGGTCCGCTGGACGTCCTTCTCAAGATGACCACCCCGACGATCTGCGGAACGGATGTCGATATCCTCAAGGGGGAGTATCCCGTCGAACGGGGATTGACGGTCGGCCACGAGCCGGTGGGTATCGTCGAAAGGCTTGGCTCCGGCGTCACGGGCTTCAAGGAGGGGCAGCGCGTCATCGCCGGCGCCATCACGCCCTCCGGCTGGAGCAACGCCTGCCAATGCGGGCGCGGGGCCCAGTACTAGGTTTTTATTCCTTCGGTCTGAAAATCCCCCTTGACGCGTTTGCGGCCGGCTTGGGAAACACGTCGATCCGCACATCTCTGTGCCCCGGTGGGAAGGAGCGCATGCGCCGGATGCTCGCCGTCGTCGCTTCGGGGCGGGCTGACCTGTCAGGGCTCGTGACGCACCGGTTCAAGCTGGACCAGATCGAAGCGGCCTACGATCTCTTCGCAAACCAGCGCGACGGGGTCCTGAAGGTCGCCATCGGCGTGTAGGCATCGACTCGACGGCGACGAAGAAGTTCGGCCGGTGGGACCTGGGGCCGTTCACCGTCGCGTCCAAGGATCTGCCGACGCCCGTTCCGACCTATCCTCCCCACGGTCATAGCGCCGCCGGAGGCCTGATCAGCTACGAGTTCGGTCGCGTCACCCTGCACGCCTACCCGACGCGCGATATGGCCGAGCGAGTCTATGGCAGGCGGCATATGGGCGGCTGGACCAGCGTCGTAGCTCGGCTGAGCGTCGGGAGAACCTGCGCCGTTCATCCCGGCCGTGAGCCTCCCCATTCCGCCGAGGGGAGCGGAGAACAGCGCTTGGTTCCCGGTTGAGCTTCGGCCTTACGCGCCGCCCGGCATGCGAGGGTAGCCGTATTCCGCCAGGCGCACGTAGAGGGTGGATCGGGCGATACCGAGGCGCCGCGCAGCCAGTGTGAGGTTGCCTCCGCACGCGTCGACCTGTGCCAGGATCGCCGAGCGCTCCGCCGCCTTGAGGGCGATCCCCTGCACGGTGCCGGTCTTCGGCGGCAGGGAGAGGATGGGTCCGACCCGATCGGGCGCCTTCAGAAGTTCCGGCGGCAGGTCGGCCTCCGTCAAGCGATCGTCCGACAGCGAGAGGGCGACCATGGCGTCGACGACGTTGCGCAGTTCGCGGACGTTGCCGGGCCATCGGTAGGCCGTGAAGGCCGCCAGCACCGCCGCGTCGAAGCGGGGAGCCGGCCGGTCGAGGCGGGTGGCCGCCGCGGCCGCGAAGCGTTCCGCCAGGAGAAGGATGTCGTCGCCGCGCTCGCGCAGAGGCGGGATCCGAAGCCGGGCCGCGGCGACGCGGTAGAAGAGGTCCTGACGGAAGCGCCCGGCCTCTACCTCGGCCGAGAGGTCGCGGTTCGTCATCGATACGAGCTGGATCTTGACGGGACGCCCTTCATGGCTCCCGATCCGGTAGACGACGTGATCCTCCAGGACACGCAGGAGATAGGACTGGAGGTCGGCGGCCATCTCGCCGATCTCGTCCAGGCAGAGCACACCGCCATCGGCCTGTTCGATCTTGCCGATGCGCCCTTTCTCGTCGGCGCCGGTGAACGCGCCCTTGACGTAACCGAAGAGTTCGCTCGCGATGAGGTCGCGCGCGATGCCCCCGCAGTTCACTGGCACGAATGGACCGCCCGCCGCCGGGCTCGTCTCGGCGATCGCGCGGGCGAACAGCTCCTTGCCGACGCCCGTCTCACCCTCGATCAGGATGGGCAGGCCGCTCGCGGCGAGTTTCCGAGCCCGCTGGCGGGCCACCTGGATGGCCGCGCTGTTCCCGGCGATCCGTTCGAACCGGCTCTCGGGTTCGATCAGGGTGGCCACCGTGCGTGACCCCGCGACTTTGGACCTGCGCTCGCGCACGGGATGGATGACGACGAGGCATCCGAGGGCGACGCCGTCCTGACGGACGATCTCGAGGCTCGCCTGCGAGAAGCGCCGGCGCCAGTTCTCCTCCCATTCACTCGGATCGGCGCGTCCGACGAGCAGACGTGCGGTCTCCGTGAAGACGGGGGATCCGGTCTCGAAGCCACGTTGCGCGGCCTCCGTCGCATGCACCAGGGCACCACGCCGATCGAGGACGACGATGTCGTTGCTTAGCCAGATCGACCGCTTCGCCACGTAACTGCGCAGCAGGATCTCGTGCTCGACCCTCGCCCGATGGCCAAGCGATTCCTCGATCTCCCGACCGACGGCCGCGGCGAGGGCGAGGCTCTGCGGGTTGAAGGACGCAGCCGGTCCCGAGATGTCGACGACGCCCAGCAGGGTGCCGTCGATCGGATGACGCAGCGGCATCGCCGCGCAACTCCAGCGCTGGACATCCTGGCAGAAGTGTTCGGCGGCGTGGATCATGATCGGCGCGGATGTCGCTAGGGCGGTGCCGATTGCATTGGTGCCGATCGCGGTCTCGTCCCAGCGTCCTCCGGTCTCAAGGTGGTTGCGGCGCCCGCCCTCAATCACATGTCGGTCGCCGGCCGTTTCGAGGATGAAGCCGCCCGCATCGGTCAGGATCACCATTGATGCGGCATCCGAGAGCAGGACACCGGATCGCGCGATGGCTGGCCGAGCAATCGCCAACAACTCGGCATTCTCGGCACGGTGTCGGAAGACCTCCGGCGCGCTTGCCAAAGGTGCCTCCGTCAACTCAACCCTGACGCCGTGCATCTTAGAGCGCTGCCATGACGCCGCCAAATGTGTCGCCATGCCTGCAGGAAGACGGCCGTCCGCGAGGAACGCCTCCCACGCTAGGCGGATCGCACGCTGGTGCCCCATGGACTGTCCTCGCGTTACATCAAGACCGCGCCATCGTCCGAATAGGATTAGGATTGATAAGCGAAATCAAACACAGAGTTCTGGCTGCGTCTAGTGATCTGAGCTGTCATTCGGCTTCAGTTTGAAGGTCGGCTCCCACGCGGCGGTTCTTGTCTGCACGGAGGAGAACGGCCCGGAAGTTCTCGGAGGCCGTTTGGCTTGGCTCAAGCGATCAAGGCTTGGACCTTGGCCTGCGTGAGGTAGCGTGCCTGACCCTCGGCGGGAGGCACGTTGCCGATGGGTGGGATTGGGATTGCCCCGGTTTGGTCGCTGCGGCCTGGCTTGCGTGGGAGACCGGAGTTCTGCCCTCGGGGTCTTCCGGTTCATGAGCGCCGACCAGGCCGACTTCCCGATCACCGTGATGGCGCGCACCCGCGGCGCGACGCGGGGCGGACGCCGCCCCGCTGAACCGAGTCCACGCCGTCCATCTCGGCTCGCACGAGACCTATGGCGTGCCGCGCATCCACGCCGACCTGCGCGAGCAGGGCGACCGGCATTTCCGCAAGCACGGGCGCCCATTGCCCGGCTGATGCGCGAGGCCTGTCTCGTCGGGGCCAGCCACCGGCGCGGTGGCCCCATCACGACGCTGCGGGACCGGGAGGTGCGTCCGGCTCCCGATCTCGCCGCCCGCAACTTCGCCTCCGCCCCCCCGAACCAGTTCTGGGTGGCGGATATCACCGACGTGCCGACAGCCGTTGGCGCGTCCCGAGAGCGGCTATGCATTGGCCGTCCGGCACCGTCGGTTCGAGGCAGGAAGCAAGCTTCGGCGCTGCGTTCGAGAACAGACGTTCAAGCTGTGGCGAATCGTTCGATCGTGAGTGCACCTGACGAGGCCGGACGGAACCCGGACAAACGTCAGGCCGCTTTAACCTCACTCAGGAAGTGATGCACGACCACTCCAAGTTGCTCGGACTGAGTTGCAAGACGCCGTGCCGCGCTCAGCACGACCTTGGCGGTTTCACCAGTCTGGCCGGCGTCGCGCTCCAACGCCCCCATGGCATCCGTCACCGTCCGTGAGCCGGAGGCTGCCTGCTGCACACTCCGGGCGATCTCGTCGGTCGCGCTGCCCTGCTCATCCATCGTGTGCATGATGCCTTGGGTCGCGTCGCGCAAGCCCGTGATGGCCGTGCCGATCTCGCTGATTGCGGCCACGGTGGTCGCGGTCGCCTGCCGGATCTCGCCGACCTGAGCTCTGATCTCTTCCGTCGCCTTAGCCGTCTGCGTGGCGAGTTCCTTCACCTCAGCGGCCACCACGGCGAAGCCCCGCCCGGCAGCCCCAGCCCGGGCCGCCTCGATCGTCGCGTTGAGCGCCAGCAGGTTCGTCTGTCTCGCCAAGGTGTTGATGATATCGACAACCGCCCCGATCTGATCGGCGGCTCGCGACAGGGTTTGGACCAGGGCGTCCGTGCGCTCAACCTTCGCTGCGGCAGCACCGGCCAGGTCGGAAGACTGGGTTGCCTGCGCCGCCAACGCCCGGATCGTCGCGGCCAGTTCCTCGGTGGCCGCGGCCACCGTCTGCACGTTTGCCGAGGTCTGACGGGAAGCGGAGGACACCTCAGCCGCGCGCCCGCTGTTGCTCCCGGAGATGGTCGACATCGTGTTGGCAGTCGCCTCCATCTCGCTCGCCGCGCCCGACAGGCCACCCGCAATCGCAGTGACCTCGCCATCGAAGGCGGCCACGAGGTGGTCGATCAGGCCTGCGCGCGCCTTGCTCGTCTGCGCGGCCACCATGGCGTCGTTGATGTCCACGAGTGAGCCGCAGGCCCGGAGCGGGTTGCCGTTCGCATCGTGCACCACCCCTCCCGTGGCGCGGAACCAGCGATACGTTCCGTCGCGCATCTGCAGGCGGTAGGCGACGTCGTAGGCACCCTTGTTCACCACGTTCTTCAGGGCTTCCCCAAACACGGCGAAGGTGTTGCTTGCATCCTCGGGGTGCAGGCGGTCGGACCAGGATTGTACCACGTCCGGGAACTCGTCCCGGTGATCGGCAAAGCCGACAAGGCGGCGAAACTCCGCCGACCATGTCCAGCGACTCTTCGGGTGCATCGGATCGCCGGCGTGCAGCACCGCATCCCACAGTCCGACCCCGGCGTGGTTATTGAGAATCTCCAGCAGAATGTCGTTATCGCTGCGCTTCCTGAACATGTCTTTGCCAACCCCGACCTATTGAATGTGCTTACACATAGTATCTATAAAAAAATCGCTACATCGTTCAGCACAATAAGATTCTCATCGTCAGCTCGTAAACTATAAGTAGCAACAAACGATATTTTTCAAACGCTTGTCATCGACGATCAATGCGTTGAAATTTATTTCTCCAGGAAACGTCGGTTGCCCGCAACATTCTAACTATAGTCAATTGTCCATAGCAAGCTGAAATTTTGGACCGTCGCAATACAGAATATAATCAAATACAAACTCAGGTTAAATCGATAAAAAATCGGAACTGACTTAGAGCGCCTAACAGAACGGCATCGAGCGGGGTTTTCAGCGTTGGTTTGGCATGGCCACACCGCTTCTCCCCGATGAACTCTGGGATGAGATCGCTCGGCTCCTCCCGCCGCCTCGGCCGCGTCCGAAGGGTGGGCGGCGTCCAATTGAGAACCGGGCCGCACGCACGGGCAACTTGTTCGTGCTGCGCTCGGGGCTGCCGTGGGAAATGCGGCCGGCCGAGATGGGCTGCGGCTCCGGCATGGGTTGCCGGCGGCGGCTGCAGGATTGGCAGGCGGCGGGCGTTTGGAGCCGCCCGCATCACGTAGTGCTGGACCGCCTGCACGCGGCGGGTGAGATCGACTGGAGCCGGGCTTGCCTGGACAGCGCGTCTGTCCCGGCCAAAAAGGGGGGCCTGCCACCGGCCCGAACCCGACGGACCGGGGCAAGCCGGGCCAGAGCCGCCATCTCGTCACCGACGCGCGCGGCACGCCCCTCATGGTGAGCTTGTCGAACCCTCGGCTTCTGCCTGAGCGGGGCCGACCGGCACGACACCGTCATGATGGCGGCGACCCGCGATGCCATCCCGTCTGTGCGGAGCGGTCGGCGCGGACGACCGCGACGCCGTCCGGACAAGCTGCACGCTGACAAGGCCTACGATGCCAGACCCCGCCGCCAGGAGTGCCGGGCGCGGGGGATCGTCCCGCGCATCGCGCGAAGGGGCATCGAGAGCAGCGAGAAACTCGGTCGTCACCGTTGGGTCGTGGATCCTTCGACAAGCTCAAGATGAGGGCACCCACGCCTGGTTCAACCAATTCCGTCGATGGCCCATCCGCGACGAGCGACGCGCAGACATCTACGAGGCCTTCGCAAGCCTCGTCACCCTCAACCAGATCAGACGGGTCTGTTAGGCACTCTAACTTTGCCCTCGGACCACCTCGTGGGGGCCGATCAGGTCCCATGATGCGCACAGCATGGACGGCTGGGACTTCGGTCGAGACGACGCTTGAGCTGTGGGCCTCGTGGCTGCGAGAGGTGAAGGGGCGCATGCGGCCCCTGTTCAGCCAGGAGGGGGGCGCCGCCCCGGCGGGAACGGGACGCGGAATGCGTGCCCCGGGCGCGGGCGCCGGTTTCCGTTGTCGATTCGTCTCACGCCCGCCCGCGGCGCACCCCGCAGGCCAGGCTATTGAGACTTACAATCGCACCGAACACGCAGCCGAAAGCTCCATTCTTTCACGGACACAGGCCATCATTCTGTATTAGATTTACACGGACAGTATTTACATTATCAATTAAGAACGTTCGATGCACTGCATTGACGGGCGCATGATCCCGATGCCTACTGGGCGAGAATTTCAGGTCTCAGCTTAGAATCGGCGTGGACCGAGGCAGAAAGTCCGTTCGATGCTTCCGCCCGCGCGACCGCGAACCCCAGACACCGCGAAGCCCGCGGCCCCTGCGAGCCTCCCTGCGAGCCTCCCGGCGGGGCCGGCCCGGACCGGCCGCGCCGACGCCACCGCGGGGCATGCGCGGTGAGGATGGGTCCGACGCGCAGGCGGGTGAAGCGGGCGGCCCTGCTGATCGCGGCGGCCCTGCTGGCCCCGGTCGGCGCGGGGGCGATCGTCGTCGCCGGCACCGCCCGGGCCGGGGCCGTGGAGGACGCGGGCGCCGGCGGGCGGGCGGACGCGGTGCAGGGCCGGGCGAACCGCCGGGAGGCCGCCGGGGTGCCGCTCGCCGCCGCGACCGCGATGGCCGCGCCGCCGCCCTCGTACTTCTCCTTCTCGGACACGGTGATCAGCTACCGGTTCCAGGGCCCCTCGGCGGAGCCCGGCCTCTCGGTGCGCCGGCCCGACGGGACGGCGCAGGGCCGGCGGGTGCCGCGCGAGGTGCCCAAGAACGTGGTCAACCTGTTCCACGCCAATTCCTGGGCCTACGGCACCAACCTGATCTCCCTCGACATCCTCCAGTCGGGCTCCCAGGACGCGGCGGGCGACAAGCTGATCCGGAGGAAAAATTACGGCGCCACGGAGGTCTACCTGATCTACCGGGGCGTCCTGAGCCCGAACAAGATCTTCGACACCACGGCGTTCGCGATCCCGGGCCTGGTCAAGGATATCGGGCTGGCGTTCGGGGCCGACGTCAACACCAAGAACACGACGTTCGATTCCGAGAAGCGCGCCGGCACCTTCGGCCTCAACTTCGCCTTCGACGTGCCGGTCGGGTTCGTGAACCTGAAGGTCCAGGCCTACAAGGAATTCTCCCGCAACGGCTTCGCCGGCGACCCTCCGCGTCCGGAAAGCGGCATCCCGGCGATTCCGGGCTTCGATTATTCGCATTTCCGCAGCGTCGAGTTCAAGACGACGCCGGAATTCGAGCTGACCTACACGATCCCGCTGGCCTTCACCGGCCTGCCCCTGGCGCTGGCCGGGTTCAACACCATCGTGATGCCCAAGGGCCGCTACGGCGACGTCAACCAGTACCGGACCAAGATGGAGTTCGTCTCGCAGACCAACCTGGTCCTGGATATCGGGCAGCTGCTCGAGCACGCCCCCAACCGGGTCGAGGCGTTCGTCGGCTTCCAGTACTGGCACAACAAGTTCGGCGGCGATCCCCGGTCCACGATCAATACCGAGGAGAAGGCGCTGATCGCCGGCGTCGCCTATCACCTCAAGTGAGGGCGCCCGCAGCCGCCCCCCCGGGATCGCCCGTTCTGGCGCGCAGATCGCCGGGCGCGTGGTCGAAGCGGCGGCGGAAGGCGCGGTTGAAGGTCGGCGCGTCGGTGAAGCCGCAGGCATACGCGATCGTGGCGATCTTCAGTCGGTCCTTGCCCGGCGCGGTCAGGCGGCGGTAGGCGAGGTCGAGGCGCGCGTCGCGGATCGCCGCCGCGATGCCGTCGGTCCCCGCGAAGGCCCGGTACAGGTGGGCCCGGGACAGGCCGAGCGCCGCCTGGATCTCGGCCGGGCCGAGGCTCGGGTCGTGGAGCCGGCGCATGATGTGGGCGTGGGCCAGGGACACCACCGCCTCGCACGAGACCGGGGCGGCCGGGTCGCCGGGCTGGTCCCGGACGAGGGTGCGCAGCAGGTGCAGCACGCCTTCGAGCGCGACCTGCGCCTCGCCCTCGGTCATCCAGGCGGCCGAGGCCGCGAAGGTGCGGAACGCGGCCTTGAACGCCGCGTGTGCGGGACGGTCGGCGATGCAGCGCCCCGCGAAGGCCTCGACGGTGCCGATCCAGGCCTCGAAGGTCGCGCGCGGCAGCGCCAGCCGGATCTCCGCGTAATCGCTCTGGGTGCCGGCCAGGAACGGCCGCTGGCGCGACAGGAAGCTGATGTCCCCCGCGCTCAGGCGCGCGCCGCGCAGGCCCTGCTGCTGGTATCCGATCCCGTCGAGGGCGAGGCCGATCACCATCGCGTCGGAGGAGTTCCGGCCGATGTGGCGGGCGCCGACCGTCACGCCGACCGGGCTGCTGACCGTGTGGGTCAGGCCCCAATCCGCGCCCATGACGACGAGCCTCCGGGCCCGGAACGCCGCGCGGGGATGCATGCGCCCGACGTCGCCGTGCGGCGCCAGCGCGGTCGAGCACCAGAAGTCGAACGCCCGCTTGGGCTCGACGTGCCGGGTGGTCTCGATGGTGCTGGGGACGAGGGCCGGGAGGGACACGGGGCGAGCTCCGCTACGGACGGAACCGGCCGCCGCGCAGCGATTGCCGGCCGCGTCGACAAAAGCAAGAGCCGAGCGACCCGGAAGACAACCAGGGGTAAACGTCCGCCGGCGCGCGCCGCGTCTTCCCGAAGCGGCGGCCTGTTGCCCGGTCTACGGCCGGGACGGCCCGCGCCGGAGCGGGCGCGGCCCGAGTTCGACGCCGCGGGCGCCGGGTGGGACGCCGACCACGTCGCCGTCCCGGACGGCCTGGCGGAGGTTGTGGCGGGCGCCGCGCCCCTGCGTGCCGCCGGGCTGCGTCACCGCGGAATCGCCGGAGGGGGCCAGAACGGTCTGCGCCTGCGCCGAGCCCGCGAGGCCGATCAGCAGGAGGGCGGGCAGGATCCGTACGGAGGTCATGGCGGTCATCTTTCCCGGGCGACGGGGCCCGAAGGCGGGCCTGGATCCTCGACGAGATAGGGTGCGGACCGCCGGGCCGTTAGGGCAAAGCCCCGACGGGCGTCACCGGCTCGCGCAGGACGACCCTGCGGAATGAGGGATCTGCCGGGCGGCGCCGTAGCCGTCGCGGGGCCGGGCGCCCTAGGGCGCTCTCCGACGAAGTGGCTCCGGTTCGTCGCAAGAGAGCGCGTCAAAACAGGAGCTTAGAGCCGTGCCCGACCCGACGTGGTCGGGCACGGCTCTAGCGCGCCACCGGCCGTCCCGACCGGCCGCGCGGCCCGCGCAGCACCAGCACGCAGCTGGCGGCCAGGGTCGCGGTGATCGCGGCGAACATGGCGTGGATCCCGTAGCCTTGGAGGATCGGCAGCAGGACCACCGGGGTCAGGGCGGCCGCGATCCGGCCGGTCGCCCAGGCGCAGGTGAGGGCCGAGGCCCGCAGGGCGGTCGAGAGCAGTTCCGTCGCGTAGATCGCGAGGACGCCGCCGTAGATCGCGGCGGCGGTGTTGAACGCCAGGCCGACCAGGACCAGGGTCGTGAAGGCCTCGGCGACGGCGAAGCTCGTGCCCAGGACCACCATGGCGCCCGCCAGGACGACCAGGCAGGCGCGCCGCTCCAGGCGGTCGATCACCGTGGCGGTGAGCAGGGTTCCGAGCGGCGGCCCCAGCATCGACAGCCCGGCGAAGACCAGGGATTGGTCGATCCGAAAGCCCTTGCCGATCATCACGACGGCGCTCAGCAGGGGAAAGCCCACCGTCGCCCAGGGACTGAGCCCGTAGAGCGCGACGAACAGCGCGGTCCGGCGCAGCTGCCGCGGCTCGGCCAGCAGCGCCCGCAGCCCCGCCCGCACCGGACCGGCCGCCGGCTCCGCCGCGGGGGCCTCGGCGGGTCCCTCCTGCGGCGCGAGGCCGGCCGCGTCCTCGAAGCGCCGGCAGGCCCGGTCGGCGGCCTCGGCCCGGCCGACCGAGGCGAGCCAGCGCGGCGATTCCGGCAGCCGGGCGAACAGGACGGCGCCGACCCCGGCCAGGCCCCCGCCCAGGATCAGCGCCCAGCGCCAGGGCGCGATCCCCAGCGGCGGGCTCGGGGCGAGGCCCTGGACCAGCAGGATCACCGCGGAGGCGCCCAGGAAGCCGATCCCGGCGCAGAGCATCAGCATCGCCCCGCGCCGCCGGGGCGGCATCACGTCCGCGAGATACGTCGCGGCCAGGGGCGGGAAGCCGCCGATCGCGAAGCCCGACACGACCCGGGCCAGGGTGAGCTGCGCGAGGCCCGAACTCGCCGCCGCGGCCAGCGACCCCACCGCCATCAGCGCGAGGGTCCCCTGGAGCGCCCGGCGGCGCCCGAACCGGTCGCCGACCAGGCCGAAGACCGGCGCCCCCACAGCGCCCCCGGCGAAGACCGAGGCCAGCAGCAGGGACAGGTCGCCCCGCGGCATGCTGTGGGGCGGCGCCAGGAAGATCGCCGCCAGGGCGTTGCTGAGGGCGACCTCGGCCACGTCGGTGAACAGGCCGAGGGTGCACACCGCCAGGATCGCCAGGTGGAGCCGCGTCAGCGGCAGGCCGTCGAGCCGGGCCGTGATCGCGGTCAGGGACCCGCGCGGATCGGATGGCGGGGCGCCCCGGGGGGCGGCAGGGCGTGCGGATGCGTCGTTCACCACAGGGGTTTCCGCGTTCGACCGACAGGCGATCGAGCCGGTGGGCGGCCCTGATAGCGGCGCGGGGTCCGGATTCAAAATCCGATCCCGGCCGCGCCCGCGGCAGTCCCAACACGGAGACGTGATGGACTGCTTTAACGCTTCTATAGGAATGAATACGTGACTGATCGCCGTATAGAAACTTGAGCCGTGACGATGAGAACCGCCGCTGTTCTTGGTGCCGACGCCGACGCACCGGATGGGCGAGCGATCCAGATCCTGAAGCTGTCGATGGCGGCGAGCGGGCGGCTCCGGCAGCCGGTGCCCGGCGTCGCGGTCGGCACGGCCGCCTTCCTGGTCGCGCTCCTGCTGCGCCTCGCGCTCCATCCCGCCCTGCCGCCGGGCTTTCCGTTCTTCACGTTCTTCCCCGCCGTCATCCTGTCGACCTTCCTGTGCGGCGCGCGCGCCGGCACCGTCTGCGCGGTCCTGTCCGGCGTGGCGGCGTGGTACGTCTTCATCCCGCCCCTGGGCTCGTTCTTCCTCGACCGCGCGGTCCTCACCACGCTGGCCCTGTTCACCCTCGTCGCCGGGATCGACATCGTCCTGATCGACGTGGTGCGGCGGGTGACCGCCGGGCTGATCGGCGCCGAGGCGGAGGCGCGGCGCCTGCTCGCGCAGCAGCGCCGGCTCGTCGAGGATCTCCGGGCGGAGACCGACAGCCGCGTGATGCACCAGACGCTCGCGGAGAAGTCCCTGCTGCTCGACCTCGCCCTGAAGGCCGCCCAGGCCGGGACGTGGCACTACCGGGTCGCCACCGGGCGGGCGCTCATCTCGGCCGAGATGGCCCGGCAGCACGGGCTGGGCGAGGCCGAGATCGAGATCGACGTCGCGCGGGACTGGCGGCCGCTGGTGCATCCGGACGACGCCGACCGGACCCTGACCGCCCTCGGCCGCGCCATCGCCACGCGCGGCACCTTCGAGACCGAGTTCCGCATCGTTCGCGCGAACGGCGAGACGCGCTGGGTCAGCGGAACCGGCCGGGTCGAGCTCGACGACCGGGGCGAACCGGAATGGGTCGTCGGCCTGACCTTCGACATCACCGACCGCAAGCGCGCCGAGCAGCAGATCGCCCACCTCGCGCATCACGATCCCCTCACGGGGCTCGCCAACCGGACCCGGTTCCGGGAGCAGTTCCTCCGGGAGATCGCCCTGGTGAGGCGCGGCGGTCCCGGCTGCGCGCTGCTGTGCCTCGACCTCGACGGGTTCAAGGCCGTCAACGACACCCTCGGTCACGCCGCGGGCGACGCCCTGCTGCGCATCCTCGCGGACCGGATGCGGGCCGTCGTGCGGATCGAGGACACGCTGGCGCGCCTGGGGGGCGACGAGTTCGTGGTCATCCAGACCGGCCTGCACCAGCCCGCCGACGCGGCCATCCTGGCCGAGCGCCTGACCCGGACGATCGGCACCCCCTGCCGGATCGACGGCAGCGACGTGTCCGTGGGCGTCAGCATCGGCGTCGCCCTGATCCCGGCCGACGGGATCGAGCCCGACGCGATCTACCAGAGCGCCGACCGGGCCCTGTACCAGGCCAAGGCCCAGGGCCGCGGCACCTACCGGTGGGCCGGGCGCCCGGAGCGGGGCGCGCTTTCCTAGAGCGCTCGCCGCCGCAGTGGATACCGGTTCGGCGTAAGCGAGCGCGTCAGATCGCGGCGTGAGAGCCGGCGGCCGGGAGGCGGTCCCCGGACCTCGGCGTCCGGACGTCGCGCGCCGCGATCCCGAAGCGCCGACGGAACGCCCGGCTGAAGGCCGACGCGTCGGTGAAGCCGCACCGGAGCATGATGGTCGCGATGCTGTCGTGCGCGTGCGCCGGGACGGAGAGGTAGCGGCGCGCGCGCTCCAGGCGCGCGTCGCGGATCGACGCCGCGACGCCGTCGCCGTCCGCGAAGGCGGCGTAGAGCCGGCTGCGGGACACGCACAGGGTCCGGCACAGGGCGTCCGGGCCGAATTCCGGATCGTGCAGGCGACGCTGGATGTGGACCGAGGCCAGGGACCTCAGCGCGTCGACCGGGATCGGATCCTCCGACACCCCCGTGAAACTGCGCAGCAGGTGCAGGCCCCCCTCGACCGCGATCCCGGCCTGGGCCTCGGACATGGTGGCGACCTGCCCGGCATAGGCCTGCAGGTAGGACACGAACAGGGTGTTGAGATGGCCCCTGCCGATCGTGTGCCCGGCGAAGGTCTCGGGCTCGCCGACATGGGCCCGGAACAGGGCCCGCGACGTGATCAGCCGGATCTCCTCGTAATCCTCGTAGCCGCCGGCGCGATAGGGACGGCTGGCGTCGACGATGCTGATGTCGCCGGGCGCCATCCGGGCGCCGCGGTTGCCCTGCTCGGCGTATCCGGTGCCCCGGACGAACACGGCGATCGCCATGGCGTCGCGTCCGTCCCGCCGGATGTGCTGCGCCGGCCGGGCGATGTCGATGGTCCGGCTCTGCGTGTGCAGGAGGGTGCTGTGCGCGGTCTCGGCCACGAGGTGCCGGGCCGCGAACGCGGGCGACCGGTCCAGCCCGCTGCTGACGACGCCGGTCATGGCCAGCGCGGTGTGGCGCCAGAACTCGAAGGCCCGCTCGGGTTCGACCTCGGCCGTGCTCTGGACAAGCGTTCTGACGCGGTGGGCCGACACGGGATGCTCACTCGACGACCGGATGCGGGGGCCCGGCCCCGGACCGGGGGGGAGAGGCCTATCTGTGGCGCGGGCCGTCATTGTGTATGGCCCGAAGACTGTCGTTTTCGGGCGACGCCCCGGGCCGGCCGATCGCCTCTCCCGGACGAGACGGGCCGCCCTCCCCCCGTGCCGGTCGTCGCGCGGGCCGGCGGACCCCGGGATAACCTGCGGCGGATCGCACCCGGGCCTGTCCGTCCCGAAAAAGAACATATATAGAACATTCAACCGCCGCCGCGCAGGACGAGGCAGGAGCCCCGATGGCCCGATACCGGTTCCACTGCACCAATGGCCTGGAATGCGTCTTCGACGCCCGCGGCGCGGAGATCCGCGCGGCCGGGCGCCTCACCGTGCGGGCCCGCCGGGTCGCCGCCGACGTGATGCGGTCGCTGTCCGACCGGACCGACTGGTCGGACTGGCGGGTGAGCGTGCACGACCTCAGCGGCCGGCGCGTCCTGGTGCAGCCGTTCCGGCAGCCGGTGGCGGAGCGGCCCCTCGCGGCCTGATCGGTGTTTCGTCCGGGGCGTTCGGCCATACGGCATCGCGCGCGCCCGGATACCCGGGTCGGGGTTTTTGTGGATCGGTCACGCCCGGGGGGAGGCGCTTTCGGATGCGCTCGGCCGGCGCCGCCATCGCGAGCGAGGCGTCGCGATCTCCGAACGTGGCGTGGTCCAAAGTTGCTGCGCTGCGCTCGCAATGACGGCCGCGCGCTTCAGCCCGAAGCCGCCTCCCGTCGGATCGCAGCGCAATCGCGCCAGCCATAGGCGACTTACACGAAGCTGCCGTCCTCCCGGTGCTCCTTCCGCGCCCCGACCGCGACGCCGCCGAGGCGCTCGTAGAACCGCCGGGCCGAAAAGTTCTCGCTCAGGACCCACAGGCTGGCGGCACGATGCCCGGCCTGGTTCAGGCGCGCCGCCAGCGCGGCCATCAGGGCGGTACCGGTCCCGCGCCGCTGGGCGGATCGCAGGACGTAGACCGCGCTGACCTCGCCGCCGAAGCCGTCCGCTGCCAGC
Source organism: Methylobacterium sp. WL7 (assembly GCF_008040085.1). NCBI lineage: Bacteria > Pseudomonadati > Pseudomonadota > Alphaproteobacteria > Hyphomicrobiales > Methylobacteriaceae > Methylobacterium > Methylobacterium sp. WL7. Next base: position 14,872 of record NZ_VRVG01000078.1, read on the forward strand.
TCGGCAGAGCGCTGGGCGCCGCAGGACCCGAATCCGACGAGGCCGGCGCCCTCCTCGGCGACCTCGACCGCCGTGCCGGAGGCTGGATCGCCGAGGATGCGCGTCCACATCGCGAACCGCCGCTCCACCGTCTGGGCGGCGATCATCCCGGCGGGCAGGAGCCCGGCATACGTTTCCCGCCACGCGGCGACATGGATCGCCGCGATGGCCTGCGCATCGTCCAGGACCGCCGGCCTGACCGTCACGGCCTCCGGCATCGACGGGACGGGATCCACCGGGGGCTCCCAACGGGTCGGACTCGTGCCCGCTAGGCAGCGGGTGCGGGCCATCCTACTGGTCGGCGTTGGACGAGAGCAATGCAGACCGGCACCCGCTGGCCCCGTCCCCGCAGAGGCTACGGCGTTTCCACATCGGTCGTCATCGGGCGCGACAGTTGGGGTGAGGGATGTGCGCCATCCGGAGGACCCGGGCCCTCCGAAAATCTGCCGCGCCCGACAGCCCCGGACGGAGGCGGGACAGCGCGCGCCCCCGAATCCGGGCCGCGCGTCCCGTGGCGCCCCTACTTCGGCACGAACGCCCAGTAATCCAGGTCGAGGATCACGGCCGGGTCGTAGCCCTCGCCGGTGCGGTCCGGGAAGGCGCCGCAGGGCTGGTTCTTGGTGGCGACCGTGCGCAGGCGCAGGAGCCCGACATCGTCGCGCCCGACGTCGGCCGCGGCCAGGACCTCGCTCCAGGCGTAGACCGTGTCGCCGGCAAACAGCGGCGCCACGTGGCGGCCGGCATTGATGCCGGCGAGCGCGAAGGCGTTGCCCAGGCCGTTGAAGCTGAGCGCCCGGGCCAGCGAGATCACGTGCCCGCCATAGATCAGCCGGCGGCCGAACCGGGTGTCCTTGGCGGCCAGGCCGTCGAAATGGACCTTGGCGGTGTTCTGGAACAGGCGCGTGGCGATCTGGTGCTCGGCCTCCTCGACGGTCATGCCGTCGACGTGGTCGATCTTCTCGCCCACCGCGTAGTCGCCGAAGCGGTGCGGGCTGCCGGCGAGTTCCGAATCGTAGGCGGCGGCCGAGAGCTTCGGCAGGGCGCCCGCGAGGTCCTGCGGATCGACCACCTTGGCCAGGCTCGGGACGTGCTCCTCGGCGATGGCGGCCTCCGGGTCGCGCTTGCGCACCAGGACCCAGCGGCAATAGCTCAGCACGGTCTCGCCGGCCTCGTCGGAGCCCACCGAGCGCACGTAGACCACGCCGGTCTGCCGGTTCGAGCTCTCCTTGAGGCCGATCACCTCGGAGACGGTCGACACGGTCTCGCCCGGATAGACCGGCCGGCGGAACCCGCCCTCCGCGTAGCCGAGGTTGGCCAGCGCGTTGAGGGAGACGTCCGGCACGGTCTTGCCGAACACCATGTGGAAGGTCAGCAGGTCGTCGAGCGGGCTCTTCGGGTAGCCGAAGGCCCGGGCGAAGGCGTCCGACGACTGCACGGCGAAGCGCGGGCCGTAGAGGCCGGTGTAGAGCGCCACGTCGCCCACCGTGACGGTGCGGGGCGTGGCGTGGCGGATGGTCTCGCCGAGGCGGAAATCCTCGAAGAACCGGCCGGGGTTGGTTTTCACGGTCACTCGATCCTACTGCGCGTACATGTAAGCCTGGGGCACGGCATACTCGTGCAGAAGCTTGCTGATGAACAGCAGCAGCAGGATCAGGATGATCGGCGAGATGTCGACGCCGCCGAGATTGGGCAGCAGGTTGCGGATCGGCCGCAGCACCGGCTCGGTGATCCGGTAGAGCACCTCGCCGATCTGGGCGACGATCGGGTTGCGGACGTTCACCACGTTGAACGCCACCAGCCAGCTCAGGACCGCGCTGGCGATGAGGACGTAGATGAAGAGCTGGACGACCGTGTCGAAGAGCCAGATCAGGGCGTTCATGCGGGTCCGCGCGTATCCTAGGGGCGCCCGCGCGGCCTCACCGGGAGCGGTGTGCGGCGGGCGGCGGTGAAACAGGAATTGACAGGCTGAGCCGCCCGCGCCTACAAGGCCGGCGCCTCGACGGGGCTGTAGCTCAGATGGGAGAGCGCCGCAATCGCACTGCGGAGGTCAGGGGTTCGATTCCCCTCAGCTCCACCAGGGGTCCTTGCGCAAACCGCAGGATCCGGGTGGTCGTCGAAAGTCACGTCATGTCAGTAGCTTAGCTCGAGCGTCCTGCTTCAGCCGCGTCTCTGTCGTGTCTCCGGGGCCGGATCATCGGCCCTTCGGCCCCCGGTCTCCACAGGCCTCATTCCCGTTTCCTGCGATGCTACCCGCGGTCCTCGATTGGTTCTTCCGCGACCGCACCAGCGGGCGCATCGTGATCGGCCAGTGGCCGAACACGCCGCTGTGGCTTTTCGGTGTGATGCTGTCCGTCGCTTGGATCGCGGGGGAGGATACCGCCGTCGGGCAGTGGGCGGATCTCGCATCGAGGATCGCCCTTGCGGTCTGGGCGGGCGATGAGTTGCTGCGCGGGGTCAACCCGTGGCGGCGCTGCTTGGGAGCCGCGGTGGTGATCGGGATGGCGGTGCGCCTATTCGCCTGATCGCTTCCGGAGGCGATGACGTCAGCCGTGGGGAGCACAGGCGGGACGCTCAGTTATCACAAGCCAAGGATGCGTTCCTGTGCATCCCAAGCGGGGGGCAGCTCGCAGAGATGACGCAGGCCGATGCCCCGGGGCAGCCGCGCCTCGACGATCACCTGCACGATGCGAGGGGAGAGTAGGGCGAGGGACAGCGTCATGCGCACCGAGCGCTCGCTGCGCTGCTCGGCCCTGGCGATCGCCTCGATGCTCGTGCTTCGCCCACCCACGAGATCCCCCATCCAGGTCCGGCCCGCGGCGATGCCTACGAGCATGCGGGTGCGATCCTCCGCCTTCATCGCCCGCAGCCGATCGCCCTCGCGCCCCGGCGGTACGACGATCGCCCTGCGGCGGCGCTGCAGCTGATGCGCGAAGGGCAGCGACAAGGGAGGGCGGTCGCCGGTGAGCTGCAGCATGAGGTGATCGGCATGCACCGTCACCGTCTCGAGTTCGGCAGCGACCACGGCAGCGTCTTCGAGCGGTACTGGGCTCGGTGCAGCGATACTCCGTAGACCAGCCACGACCACCGCCTCGATCGGCCCGGCAGGCAAGCGCAGCCGCTTGCCATCCAGCCCGACCTCACGGGCGACGTAGTAGCGGTAGCGCAGTGGACCCTTCTGGGCATGGCTCGGCACCATCGGCTCACCTGCCACATCGCGTAGGCGCCCGGTGAGGAGGTGCACGCTCTCAGATCGCCCGCGGTGATGCTGATGGTGGTTGGTGGTGAGCCGTTCCTGCACCGCCTGCCACGTCACCCCGTCCACGATCGCGGCATGCTGGCCTTCATGGACCTGACCCTTGTGCCGAAGCTGACCGATGTAGAGCGGATTGCCGAGCAGCTTGTACAGATGCCCGCGCGAGAACGGACCCCCACCGGTCTCTCGCCCAGCCCCGTCGCGGCGGGCCGGCAGGGTGATGCCCTGCTCGTCGAGATCCTGCTTGAGCGCCGCCACCGTGCCGTGCGCGAGGTAGCCCGCGAAGATCGCCCGCACGAGGGCGGCATGTTCCTCGACGACGTGCAGGGCGCGGTCCTCGACCCGGTAGCCGAGTGGGACGACGCCGCCCATCCAGATCCCCTTGCGCTTGCTCGCGGCGATCTTGTCGCGGATGCGTTCGCCGGTGACCTCACGCTCGAACTGGGCGAACGACAGCAGCACGTTGAGCGTAAGCCGGCCCATGCTGGTGGTGGTGTTGAACGCCTGGGTCACCGACACGAACGAGACGCCGTGCCCGTCGAACAGCTCGACCAACTTGGCGAAGTCGGACAGGGCCCGGGTGAGCCGGTCGACCTTGTACACGACGATCACGTCGACGCGCCGGGCCTGCACCTCGGCGAGCAGCCGTTGCAGGGCGGGGCGTTCGAGCGATCCGCCGGAGAAGCCGCCGTCGTCGTAGCGGCCGGGTAGCAGGCGCCAGCCCTCGTGCGCCTGGGAGCGGATGTAGGCTTCGGCGGCTTCACGCTGGTTGTCGAGGGAGTTGAACTCCTGATCGAGCCCGTGCTCGGTCGAGACCCGGGTGTAGATCGCGCAGCGCAGCGTCGGCCGTGTGCCGGGGGGCGGTGCCTGTCGTGGTTTGGACGACCGGGCACTCATGCCTCAACCCTCCCCACACCGAGCTCCCCACCGCCAGTGGTCTTGGCGCGCAGGCCGAAGAAGCGGGGGCCGTTCCACTTGGTGCCGGTGATAGCCTGCGCCACGCGGGACAGGCTGCAATAGGTCGCCCCGTTCCAGGCGTAGCCCGCGTCCAACACGTGCACGGTGTGCATCACCCCGGCCCATTCCCGCGAGAGCGTCACGCCGGGGGTGCGCCCGCGTCGGTCCGGCACCGGCACCGACACGCGGATCGGCATATCGTCCCCGCTCTGGCCTCTTGGGCCCCGTGCCTGTGCGAGCCGCTCGAGCGCCCGCGCGGTATCGCGATCGAGGTCACCATAGGCCAGAGCCTGCAGGCGGTAGGCGATCACCCGCGCGCGCAGGGCCGGCGGGAGGCCGGGAGGCGGGGCTGCGCCGAAGACCTGGCGCCAGCGCCGTTCCAGTGCCGCCGCGTCCATCCCGGCGAGCGCGTCGAGCGAGGCGGACACGTGGTCCGCCTCGCTCCCCAAAATGGGCTGGGTCCGCGCCATCAGGCGACGGCCTGAATCGGCATGCCAGCCTGCGGCTCAGCCTCAGCGCCCCGCGTCAGCGTCTCCCCCTTGCGCCGCGAGCGAGTGCGAGCGGCGGGCGAGGGTGGAAGGATGCGGTAGGCCGTCGTCGCGTCTGGCCGCGCTGCCTTCGCCAGCGGCTGTCCCCCGGACCGGATCCGAGAGAGGGCCGCGCGCGTCGTGTGCGGGAGCCAGCCCGTCGCCGCGATGAGCTCAGCGAGCGTCGCTCCGTTGTCTCTCGTCAGCAGCGTCAGCACCAGCGCCTTCTTGTTCGGGCGGCACGCTGTGTTGGTCCGGGCGGGCGGGGTGAGGCCAATGGCCAGGTAGCCCGTGGGCGTCAGGCGATGCTGTCCGTCCGGCGCGTCCGATGGGGTAATGAGTTCGTCGCGTAGGAGACGGCCAATGAGCCGTTTGCGACTGGCCGGTTTCATCTCTGGTGCGAAGCGTAGGCGGCCCTCGCATGCGGCGGCGGTCTGCAGGATGCTGGTCTCGGTGCGGGTGAGCGAAATGGTGGTCATGGGTCGGGGTCTCCGTCGGGGGCAGGTCAGGCCCTGCCACGACCCCGACCCCGCGGGCGGCGCAAGGCCGGCCGGCGGGGCAAAGCGTGGATGGTCGGAATGACAACCTAGTGAAAAGAGGAATGCGTCAGCCGTCGCGTTGCCACTCCGCTACTTCCAGACTGTTGCTGATCCATACAAGTACAGTCTTGGTGACCGCGCCAACGTCGCTTAGTCTTGCGATCAACGCGTCGATTATATTGGATAAGCTCAAGCTTGTCATAATGATTAGCCAGTTTCCGTGCGTCGGGCTGGAGACCACACACGCTCCGTTCGCTTCGACAGTCCAGTCGAAGCTACGGTTGGGCTGAGACGGTCCGAAACTTCGCGCCGTTGTCCACTGCGAACGGAAGCTCGTGACCCTTCTCAGACCATCAGAAGGTCCGCTTGCTGGAGGTCTGATCGAACCAGAATGACCGAAGGTGGCCGAAAGCGGCACGTCCGCTTCTGAGGCGGTTCCTTGCAAGGCAGACGTCCCCCTACGGCCCCACCCTGCCTTACCCACTCATCCTCATCGAGCAGAAGCATACAGTCTTCGCATAGCTCTCAAAGCGGCTTCGCTCTAGTTGGGCACTGTCCGGGGCGAATTAATTCCCAATGATGCTTGCCTGTCGTCACCAAAAGCGCACCGACCAAATCCACGAACATTGAAGATAATGTTTATAAAGCCCAATCGGATGGATAAATCCATACGGAGGCGTTTTCGCGAGTCAGGACCAAACGTCGGTCTCAATTGCTAAGCGCTTAGATTCAGCCGATAGCGATATGCATCTCCCCGGAATAGGCCCTCAACGTACTCGATCATGACCGAGTCCTGATTGTAACTGTGACGCTTGATCAGGAGGCATGGGAGGGGCTGTTCGAAGTCGAAAATCTCGCATTCGTCCGCTGTCGGCATCGTCGCCTCCACCGTCTGCTCGCAGCGCACGAGACGGCCGCCCGGATGCCCGCCTAGGAAGGCGTACACGGAGCCGGAGAGATCGCCGGTCTCAAGGGCAGGTACGGCGCGGATGTTGTACCAAGCGACCTCGCGTGACATCGGCACGCCGTCGCCGGAGCGAACGCGCGTCAGGCGCAGGAACGGGGCCGTCGAGGGCAGGCCGAAGATTGAGGCGATGGAGCGGTCCTCAGTGACCGCCCGTTCCAGTATGCGCGAAGACGGGATCTTCCCCAACTCCCGCATTTCCTCGGTGAAACCCTTGAGCCGGTCCATGCCTGGGCGTACGGGCTCGGGGGGACGGCGCACGAGGAAGCCGGAGCGCCCGCGCGGCACGAGGAGTTCGCCGTCACTCAGCTCGGCGTAGGCGCGCTGGACAGTGACGCGGCTGACACCGAGGCTATCGGCGAGCTGGCGCTCGGCCGGCAGTATGACGCCCGGCGGCAGCGAGCCCGACAGGATCAACTCGCGCAATTGGCTCTCAATTTGCCGGTACAGCGGCATCGCAGTATCGCCGCGCAGGCGTAAGAGAGAGAGCACCGAGGGACGCTCGCCTTCCGCGAGGTCTGGGCTGACCTCACCGTTTATCGTCCGATTTTTAAGGCGCACGTCTGATCGACCTCCGATACAAATGCTTATATCGGATGAGCTCGGAGTGCTCCATGCGTGTCTTCGTCATTGGAAGCTTCGTGATTGCCTGCTCGGTCAAAGTCGCGCGGCTGCCGCAGGCAGGTGAGTCCCTCGATGGCTTGGCCTTCCTGGCCGAGCCCGGCGGCAAGGGCTTCAATCTCGCGATCGCCGCGCGCCGGCTCGGCGTCGCAGTGGATGGACTCTTTGCCGTCGGCACGGACGTGTTCTCCCCAGTGGCCCGCTCGACCTTCGCGCAAGTCGGGTTCTCCGAGGATATGCTGGTACCGCATGCAGGCTCGACGGGTGCCGGCGTCGCCTTCGTCGATGCAACCGGCGAGAACTGCCTAGCAGTTTGCCTCGGCGCCAATTTCGCCCTCGGTGCGGAGGACGTCCGAGCCGTCGCCGCACGTATTCGGAAGGCAAACCTCGTGGCAGCGACTTTCGAATCGCCGGACGCTCCCATCCGCGAGGCCTTCGCCCTGGCTCGAACGCTGGGCCTCCGCACTCTGCTGAACCCCTCACCGGTGCGCCCCATCGACCCGGCGATCTTAGCCGACACTAGTATCCTCATCGTCAATGCGGTTGAGGCCGCGGACCTGGGCCTTGGAACTCCCGACGCCATCGCCCACGCCCCAGCCGCGACACCGGCTATTGCCGCCCTGCTCCACGGCGGCCTAGACCTCTTGGTAGTGACCCTCGGAGATCGCGGCGCGATGGCGTTTCGCCCTGGGCTGCAGCCCCTACGCCAGTTGGCCTTCGCGGTGGCGGCAGTGGATACGGTCGGGGCGGGGGATGCATTCACGGCCGGGCTAATGGCGGGCCTGCTCGCAGAAGTACCGCTCGACGCGACCCTGCGCCAGGCCGCGGCTTGCGGTGCGCTCACCACCTGCCAGTTCGGTGCCTTCGACGCTTTTCCGACCGCGCACGCGTTGGCCACCTTTCTGGACAACGCCGCACGATAACTCACGTCGCACCAAAACAATGTGCCGTCTGACCGCTAAACATCGAGAGTGAGGCGACGATGCTCAGCAATTCCGCCTGCCGCTTGGTCCCGGTTTTGTTGAAGATCGAGGTGAGCTGAGTGCGAACAGTGCTTGTCTGGACGCCGACGCTCTCGGCGTAGCTCTGCAGGCGTAAGCCCCCGGCCAGCGCCTGGAGCAGGCGTGTCTCAGCTGGGGTGAGGTCGAACAGCAGGTTGAGGAGGCCGTCGTCCGGAGCTGCCCGCGCGCCAACGTGCACAAGGATGACTAGTACCGCCGAAGCACCGAAGACGTCGCCGGGGTGCCGTTCTAAGCGCATGACATGAGCGATTTGAGGGCGGTCGTCAGCATAGCTGCGTACCGGCATAGTCTGTGCCGTGTGTTGGCCATTGATGACCCTGTCGATCGCGTTCTGCAGCAGTTTGCCGTTGATCACGCTCTTGAATAGGAAGCCGCCGTGCTGGCCCGGGGGCAGGACCTCCGCCCGCTCCTGCAGACGGGCATTTATGGTGAGCACCCGCCCCGAGGCCGATAGGACCGCAGCGGGAACCCCGATCTGATTGAGCATCATGGTGGTGACGCGAGTGCGTTCGCAACCGAACTGGGCGCTGAGCTGGCAAGCGCGCACAAAATGGGGACGCAGAGCATCGAGCTTATGTAGGATGGCGGCCTCATGGGGACCGGTTTGGGCACGGCGTTCGGCGGTGACGATCGCGACATCGCCGGTAGGCAGGGGAATCGTTGTCCCCACTTGCCAAAACGTCTTGTCGACTTCGCTGGGCCGACCGTCATAGGAGCCCGGTACGAGGTCGACGTCGCGCATGAAGCCGGCATGGGCCTGGACGCGCCATTGTGCCGTGCGCCCGCTGCCACCCCAGGAGGCCGCGGCCGTGTGCTCACGTAGTCGCTGCTCGAATGCTGGCGAGGCAATCCAGCGGGGCATTCCGACGGGGGGCAGCACCATGAGCACAGCGCCATCCGAATTCGCCGTATCACCGAGAGTCTGGAGGACGTCTGGCCAGAGCTCCGGGGTGCCCGCAGCCTCGTAGATCCGGTCGATAAGAGCTTCCCGCACCGGCACGCCCCACGATGGTCTGAGTGATCGCAGTAAGACCAATATCAGTCCAAAACTGACAGCGGTATCCTTCAAACAGATGATGCTTTTGGTGAGGGACGGTGCGCCGAGCACGTTTTCAGTAAGCCCGCCGTCCGGACGCACCAGCGGGCGCGGCAACGCGACCTCCGCAAACTAAGGCGAGACTGTGTAAGCACCTGAGGAAACTCTGCTTTCTTGCACGGGTGGGACGTAGGCCGCAAGCTTATCGCGGTACAGGCAGTGTTATCCGCCAGACGGCGGATGATCAGTTTTCAGCCATCCTTAAATTGTCGGCACACGGGAGGAGCAACCATGAAAACAGTTGCCGCAAGCCTGATTGTTGTCTTGTCCTGCACCGGGGCCTGGGCCGACGATTTGAACGACCTACCAGAGCTCGCCTGCGCGCAAGCTTCCTCGGCCGTAGAGCGCGCGCAGATTGGGTGCCCAGACGCGAACAACGCGGCGGCTGAACCCCGGGGGGCCGCTTCGCCTCTCGACCGCGCGGAAGACGACTAAGCGCATTCCCGGCGTCATGGGCGTCATCGCCACGGCCCTATTCGCGGGGGCGAGCCTTGGCCTGTCCATCGCCGCGCCGATCGGACCCACGAGCTTACTTTGCATCCAGCGCACATTGTCAGGGGGCCTGCCCGCTGGCCTTGCCACCGGGCTCGGCGTCGCCACCGTGCATCTGACATACGGGACTTTGATGGCGCGCTGGAGCAACGACTTGGCCGCGGCGTTTTCGAACGGGGCCGTGCTCTCCCTAGTTTCGGGAGCGGTGCTACTCGCCCTCGCGGTCCGAATTCTTCGCCGCGGGTCGGTGTTGCGCATGAACAGCGAGCGCCGACACACCCTGGCCGCGAGCTACGGCAGTGCCATCGCGCTAGCCCTTGCGAATCCAGTCACCCCCGTGCTGTTCCTGGCCGCAACACCGGCCCTGCTCGAGCACGGGACCGCGCCACTATCGGTACTGGCGGCCGGCGTTTTCCTGGGCTCGTTCGGCTGGTGGGTTGTGTTCAACACAGCCGTGTCGATGTTCCGGCGCTGTGTCACCAGTCATGTTCTGAACCAGCTGAACATGGCCGCCGGCCTCCTCCTCGCCGTACTAGCATTGAGCCTAATAGTTCGGGGATTAGACCAAAGTACGGTAGCCCATTTGGATGGCACCGGTGAGGGCATGAACTCGGGACAATTGGTCGGACTCTAAGATAGTTCTGAGCCGCCGCGTGGGACAGACTGGCCCATCTCAACGACATCACCACTGGCCATGCGATCCTCCGCGAGTCCCCCGGGGTGAGTCGTTGAATGCACCCTAGCATTACAGTTGCGTTTTTTGGCTTTTCCGTCGTCGGCGTGTTTTGCTGGGCTTACGGCGGTGACGCCCTTTGGCGTCTGACGCTCGGCGTTTGAGATGAGCGTTTCGGGCAGCCGCCTGATGCGCGCGTCGCCAGAGCGACCACGCGATGACGT